>JAIEQT010000455.1 GCA_019747455.1 Chitinophagaceae bacterium
TAAGCACCCTTATTCAAGAATTAGGGGCCAGTAGCATGCCCGACTTGGGTAAAGTAATGGGTATTGCCAGTAAACAATTAGCAGGAAAAGCAGACGGTAAAACAATAGCCGCCGTTGTTAAAACGTTATTGAGTAAATAATCAGATGTTATTAGATGCTATTCTAGTATTCTTATGTATACTGGCAATTTGGAAAGGAACACAAAAGGGGCTTGTATTAGCCCTTTTTTCATTTGCCGGAATTTTTATAGGTATTGCTGCTGCATTGAAAATGAGTACTTTGGTAGCTCGGTGGCTTTCTGCATCTGTGCACGTAAACGGCTTCTGGTTGCCTTTTTTGGCTTTCCTTATCATCATATTAGCCGTAGGTCTTTTAGTAAGAATGGGTGCTAAAATCGTAGAGACTTTGCTAGACTTAAGTTTGCTTGGATGGGTAAATAAACTGGCAGGTGTTTTTATATTCGCGCTCCTGTATTTTATGCTTTTTAGTATCCTGATATTTTATGCGGAGAAAATGGATTTGCTAAAACCGCAAACAATTGCTGCATCCATATCCTACCCTTGGTTGCATAAGGTGGGTCCGCTTGCTATATCGTTTTTTGCAGAATTGATACCTCTTTTTAAAGGGATGTTTGCCGAGTTAAGCCATTTTTTCGACGGTTTGAATAAACAGCTTTTACCGATAACTACCTTTTCTAAATCATAAATATGCCCTTTTTTCAGTACTTTAGCTATAAAGCAGGGCAGTTTCTGTAAGAAATTAGGTTTTTCCGAACGATTGTTCGTTTTTTTCATTTTATTTGTGCAGATGCCATTGCCCCCTTAAGACCAAACTGATGAATTACGAGATTAAACAAGTTGACAAGTTCCGTTTTATAGAAGAAGGAGAAGGAGAAATTCTTTTGCTACTCCATGGTTTATTTGGTGCCATGAGTAATTTTGAACACCTGATCGGTCATTTTAGTAAAAACTTTAAAGTGGTGGTTCCTATCCTACCGCTTTTTGATCTAGATATTTTTCACACATCTGTAGGTGGACTTGAAAAATTTGTCCAGAAATTTATTGAAACAAGAGGTTACCATAATATTCATTTATTAGGGAACTCTTTAGGTGGTCATGTGGCATTGGTACATGTACTCAAACATCCCGAACATATCAAAACGCTTACCCTTACAGGTAGTAGTGGATTATTTGAAAATGGTATGGGAGATAGTTATCCTAAACGAGGTGACTATGAATACATCAAAAAGAAAACCCAGTTAACTTTTTATGATCCTGAAGTGGCTACCAAAGAGCTGGTAAATGAAGTTTTTGAAATAACCAATAACCGCTTAAAAGTAATCAAAATCATTGCGCTTGCTAAAAGTGCTATTCGTAATAATTTAGGAGAGGAACTAAACCAAATTAAGCAACCTACATTACTTATTTGGGGAAATAACGATACTATTACACCTCCATTTGTTGGAAAAGAATTTAATAAACTCATCCCTAACAGTGAACTGCATTTTATAGATAAATGTGGACATGCACCAATGATGGAAGTGCCGGGAGAGTTTAATGTAATATTGGATGGATTCCTAAAAAAATATGCTAGTATCCCAGTTACTCAATAATAGTTTTCCTGCATTATCTATTAATGATAAACCCACCATTGTATTGGGTTTGATGGATGATTATGATGTACTGCATCTACCCGTTTTGAGCGATGAAAAATTCGTGGGCCTGGTAAGTAAAGAAAGTTTATTGGATGCCGAAGATGCGGCTATTCATTTGTCGGATCCTATGTTATTGCAACCCTTATCAGCCCGACCGGATGAACATTTTTTTGCAGCACTCCGAACAGTGGCTACCCACGAATTATCATTATTGCCAGTTGTAAATGAGCAACAAGAACTACAAGGTGTAGTGCTCACTGCCGAGCTACTTAAAACCGTATCTGTTTTTTTAGGCAATGAAGAAAAAGGAGCTGTTATTGTGTTGGAAACAGATAAGCGTAATTTTTCATTCGGTGAACTTAGCCGATTGGTAGAAACTAATGATGCCTATATTACACAATTGAATACCTATACCGAATCAACAACAGGGCTAGTGGTCATCACACTTAAAATAAATAAAATGGAAGTGTCTGATGTTGTTGCTACTTTTCAACGGTATGAATATATAGTTCGGTATTATTTTGGAGAAGAAGAATATGCTAACGAACTAAAGGAGAATTATCGCCATCTGATTTCCTATCTCAATATGTAAGTTAATCATTGCTCTTCATGCGTTTTCTGTTGCTATTATTATTTCTCACAGGCTACACTCATGTGCAAATATGGGCACAAGAAATAACGCCCGATACCTTGCGCACTGTAAATAATATAACTATTGAAGGCAATAAGCGTACGCGAGATTTTATTGTTTACAGGGAAATCGTATTTAAAAAAGGAGAGCTTATCAATGATCAGTTGCTGGCAGAAAAAATGGCTTTATCCCGACAATTACTCATGAATACAACGCTCTTTGTGGATGTGCTGATAGCGGTAGCTAAAACCGATAGTACGGTTGATATTCATGTGTTACTTAAAGAACGATGGTATTTATTTCCTTTACCATACTTTAAATTGGTTGATCGTAATTTTAATCAATGGTTTGTAGATCAAAAAGCCAGTTTAGAGCGTGTTAATTATGGACTCAAGTTTATACAGAATAATGCCAGTGGTAGAAACGATAATTTAGATATATGGCTCATTACAGGTTATACGCAGCAAATTACCCTTCGATATAATTTACCCTTTATTGATAAAAAACTGACAAAGGGATTTAGTATTGGATATCTATACGCTACTCAGCGTGAATTGAATTATGCTACACTAAATAATAAGCAAGCTTTTTTTAGGGGTGAAGATATCATGCGCAAAACAATGCGGGCTGAGCTAGCTTATAGCTGGCGGCCCGATAATAAACAAAGGCATTACTTTCGAGTAGGATATAATGATCAGGAAATTGGTGATAGTATTATAAAAATCAATCCCAACTATTATCCATACGGCGCCAAGCAATTTCAATATCCCGATTTTTCTTACCAGTTCAAATATTATAATACCGATTACATTTATTATCCACTCAAAGGATGGATGTTAGATGTAGGATTAACAAAACGAGGTATCAATCGGGAAACGCATTTGTGGCAGGCGAATATTCGGGCAGTATATGTAAAGCCGATAGCAGGTAAAACTTTTTTGCATTTAGAAGGATTCGCAGCCGCGCGTACACCGGCCCATAATAATTTCTTTGATCAGCGATTGTTTGGATATGGTTATTTTTTTATGCGTGGGTTAGAGTATAATGTAATAGATGGGCATTTTGGTGCGGCGCTTAAAACCACATTGCAT
>JAIEQT010000090.1 GCA_019747455.1 Chitinophagaceae bacterium
AAAAGGAAACTACTCAATTCAAGTAACAGACAAAACAGCTTCACTTAAATTCTCTTCTATCGGTTTTGGTGATGTAGAAGCTCGTTTAGGTAACAAGACTGTAGTAGACGCTAACCTGATTTCTGAAGCGAAAGCGCTTTCAGAAGTGGTAGTGGTTGGTTATGGTGTGCAACAGCGGAAATCTTTCACAGGTTCATCTGCTAAAGTAGGTGGTGCTGAAATAGCTCAGCAAGTTGCCCCTTCATTTGATAAAGCCCTTGGTGGTAGAGCGGCGGGTGTACAAGTTGCTAATACCGGTGGTGACCCCTCTGCTCCTGCTCGTATCCGTATTCGCGGTGTGAATTCAATCAGTGGTGGTCAAGGTCCACTTTTTGTTGTGGATGGCGTACCTTTTATTACAGGTAATTTTGCGGCAACCGTTAATTCAAATTCTTTGGGTGATATTAACCCAAATGATATTGAGAATATAGAGGTATTAAAAGATGGTTCTGCTACGGCGATTTACGGTTCTCGTGCTTCTAATGGTGTAATTATTATTACTACCAAAAAGGGTACGAAAGAAGGTAAGATGAAAGTAAATTATGATGCCAACATAGGCTTTTCTTCACCAGCCTCTCGTTTTGATTTGTTAAATTCAGATCAATTTGTGATGATTGCCAATGAAAAAAGAGCTAATGCTGGCTTAGGTTCAGCGGCTCGTCCTAGTCCTACCGGAACTAATACAGATTGGCAAAGTGTTGTATTTAATAATAACGCTTTAGCCGTTCAACAAAATATCAGTTTCTCTGGTGGAACACAAAAATCTACTTATTTCTTCTCTTTGAACTATAGCGATCAGCGCGGTATTTTTATAAGCAATAGAAACAAGGCTTACAGAATACGCTTCAACATTGAAAGTGAAGTAAATAAATATGTGAAAATTGGTAATAATCTTACCTTATCTAAGCAAGATGATTATGGACAGAACGATGGTACAAACGCTTTGAGTGGAAGTATGGCTTCTACTTTACGTATGTTGCCAAATGTTAATCCTTATGATCCAACAAGTCCTACCGGTTTTAATATCTTAGGACCTGCTTTGAACTCTGTTGGTTTCGGTCCGAATGCTATTGGTATAGATGATAACTATACAAACCCTGCTTTTACACTTACTCAGAATCAATTTACTTCTGAAAAATTGAGAGCTGTGAATAATACGTTTTTAGAGCTTTCGATAGTGAAGGGATTGAAATTCCGTTCTACTTTTACTTATGACATTTTAAGTGAATACGGGTTCTAATCACTTTCCCCAATCCATGGAGATGGATTTGGTTCACAAGGTACTGTCTTCAATGCGAATCAAAGTATTTGGCGCTGGGTATTCCAGAATTATGTTAACTACAATAAATCTTGGGGAAGCCATAATTTATTCCTAACCGCAGGTCAGGAAGCGCAAAGAGACCAGAGCAAGAACCATACCTCTACACTGCAGCAAGTTTCTGATGTGTTCTTTATTGGTAGAAACATTATTTCAGGAACCGGCGCTTTACAATTTGCAGGTGGTGGTTTTGGGCGTTCTGGTTTCCAATCTCTATTTGCTCGTGTTAATTACGACTTTGCAAGCAAATACTTCTTACAGGCTTCTGTGAGAAGAGATGGACAAAGTTCATTGGCTCCTGAAAATCGTTTTGGTATTTTCCCCGGTTTTTCTGCGGGTTGGAGAATTTCAGAAGAAAAATTCTGGGATAACTCTAAATTCTTAAGAGAGTGGTTCAGTGATGTTAAAATAAAAAGTTCTTATGCTGTAGTGGGTAACCAATTAACTGGATTCCCATACTTAAGTACTTTCAGTTCTGCTGCATACGGTAACTTACCGGGCTTAGCACCAAACTTAGTAGGTAATAGAAGTTTACAGTGGGAACAAAATAAAAAATACGATGTAGGTGTAGATATTGCTTTGAAAGGCGGTCGCTACAACTTAACAGTTGATTGGTTCTTGAACGACTTAGACAAATTAGTTTTAGCTGTTCCTACACCAAATTCAGCGGGTATACCGGGTAACTCTATTTCTCAGAATATTGGTACAGCCCGTAATAATGGTATTGAAGTTAGTTTAGGTGGTGACATCATTCGCAAAAAAGATTTCACCTGGAATGCCAGTTGGAACCACACTGTATTAACAAATAAAGTACTTTCATTATATACGATCGGAGGTAATCCGGTTACTAATATTCCCGGTACTTACAACCTTTTAAACGTGAATAGTTCATTAAACGTTTTATGGGGTTTACAATACGCGGGTGTTAACACAGCTAACGGTAACCCAATGTACTATAATGCAGCTAATCAATTAGTACAGCATAATATTGCAAATGGAGCTTTCTACTTTGCTAATGGCAAGAACGACCCAACTTTTGGTGCCCAAACCACACTTGGTGTTGCTGATCGTAGATTCTTAGGGTTGAGTTTGCCAACTTATTTTGGTGGATTTAATAACTCATTCCGTTATAAGAATTTTAGCTTAGATGTTTTAATACGCTATTCAGGTGGTAATAAGATCATGAACATTACTCGCCAAGAAGCTTTGTTAAGTCAGAACTTCCATAATAATGGAGTGGAAATTTTAAATCGTTGGACTACACCCGGACAAGTTACCGATGTTCCTCGTATTGTTCAGGGACAAAGCAATGCCATCAATCAGGTGGGTGTTGCTACTTCAAGATTTGTTGAGCCGGGTGATTTTGTTAGATTACAAAACTTAACAGTTAGCTACACTTTTGATAGTAAAAAATTGAATGAAAAAACCAATGGTTATATCAGAAGCTTACGTTTCTTTATTCAAGGTCAGAACTTAGCGGTTTGGACTAAATACACAGGTTTAGACCCGGAAAATGCTTCACAGGCAGGTCAGGATAATGCTGTGTCTCCACAATTGCGTGTAATTTCTACCGGTGTAAGTGTTGGATTCTAATTCATTACAATCAATAAAAAAAATAATACAATGAGATTCAATAAATTTTTAACAGCTACGGTTCTTTCAGCTATTACCTTGGGTGGTATTAGCTGCCAGAAAGTATTGGATGAAGCGCCATACAACGCTTTTACCGACGAAAGCATATTTACAACACCTGAGCGTGCTGCATTGGCGCTTAATGGGGTATACGACGCTGCTCAAACAGGTGGGCCTTCCTTAGCGGGTAGAGGCTATCCGTTTGGCGCTGCCAATGTGCAACAAGGCGATTGTAGAGGTGAAGACATGATTAACACAGCAGCATTCTATCAGATCACCTACCAGGCTACTTATAACCCAACAACTGCGAATAATGTAGCTTTTTGGGATAATACCTATAACATGATCAATAAAGCAAATATTGCTATTGAAGGTTATA
This sequence comes from Chitinophagaceae bacterium, assembly GCA_019747455.1. Taxonomy (GTDB): domain Bacteria; phylum Bacteroidota; class Bacteroidia; order Chitinophagales; family Chitinophagaceae; genus Sediminibacterium. The sequence goes on from JAIEQT010000090.1 coordinate 3,369, forward strand.
GAAAAGCCGGTT
>JAIEQT010000061.1 GCA_019747455.1 Chitinophagaceae bacterium
GCAGACCAAATCCAGTTAAGATTGTTGCTAATAAATAGGGAAGTGCTTTTTTCATTTTTCTATCATTTTTAAAAGTCCGTTTAATACAGTGTTTCCATCTTTAATTAAGCTTGATTTATGCCCCGATAATTTCCATTTTAATACTGTCATACGCATACTGCCCATAATAATAGTTGAAATAGTTGCCGAACCGATTAATTCACGGTAAGTTCCTTCGTCTTGCCCTTTCTTTATGATTGCACTAATATGAGTTTGCATCAGTTCCATCATAGTAGAAACTTTCTCACTAAGTTCTTTATTAAATTGAAAAATACCTTCCGAAAAAATTACGCTTACAATAGCCGGTTTCATTAAAAATGTTTTTAACTGAGAAGCAAAAATTTCTTTTAATTGTTCTGATGGCGTGTTATCCTCTTTAGAGATTATTGTTGCAATTCGCTCTTTCATTTCAAAAATAAAATAGGACAAAAGCCCCAGCATAATATCATTTTTACTTTTAAAATGTCGGTATAATGCAGCCTCAGAAAGTCCTAAATCTGCAGCTAAGTTTTTTATTGTCAATTCTTGTATGCCATATTGGTCAATCCGCAAAGTGGCGGCTTCCATTATTTCTATTTGTCTGTCTGTGAATTTATTGTTTTTCATTTTCAAGTTCCTCTTTATAAATGATTTTCATAAATGTAAGTAAGTGTTCGCTTACAAAGGTAATTGAATTTTATTCACTCCTGCAATTTTTTTGAAAGAAATTTTATAATTCTAACGAAAATCATCTCGTGCGTTGGGGAATTGGCTCTTTTGGGGTTTGCCTGTGTGTTGGCTTGTGTGAGGGTGGCAAACCCCAAATGTGCCAATGTGGGCTGGCATAAAATTATTTTTTAAATGTGCGGTGGGAAAATTTTTTAAAACCTTGCGTTGGGTGAGTGTCGGCAAACTGGATTGGGTCTGTGTCAAGTTACAGCGAATTGTCAACCGAGTTTTTGTCGCTCGAAAGTTTGTTTAGAAGTCAAAAGTTTGGTCGTTTTGGTGTCCGCCCAATGGTTGCACTGTCGTCTTTTAGGCTTGCTTATAACAATAAGAAAAGTATCCGCGAAGCCCCCGATAAAAGCCCCGCATCAATATTATGTTTTGGGGCTTTGTGGTATACTTTTGTGTTGACCGACTTCGCCGTAAGCATTGCTATTTGGGAGAAAGTATCAACTGGAACTATTCTTTTTGTTGTTTTTAGTTTTATAATTAATTGTTAGGATATCATTTTTCATTCGATTGATCAGATTCTTCTCAACTAATTCCTTTAAAGTTAGGCATTAAATTATTTTACCATGCATTTTTAAGGCTATTTTTTAAGGGCTGGCAATAAAGTTTCGATACACTTTGTGGTGTTTTTAAAACTGAGGTAATAGAATACATGAAGGATGGAGGTTTTATCCATCATCTCCTTTTTTCCATGGATGGAATACTACTAATAACTCCATGGTGTTGTTTTTACAACAAGGACATTGGTTTATTTGTATCCCATATTGTTCGAGTAATCGTAGTTGTATGGGTGTTTTAACTAGCCCTTTGTGTAATGGCAATTTCATTTTTACGAGTACTGCATTAATTCTTTGACGCCTGTTTCTATTAGAGAGATAACCATAGGTTCTTATTTTAGTAAAGCCTTTTGGTAGTATATGCTGCGTAAAGCGCCTAATGAACTCTTTACTATCCAATACCATCTGCTTTTTTTTATTGCCATCTGCATAGTCTTTATAATCAAAGCTGATTGTATTGTTCTTGTCATCAATAGCAATGATTCTATGATTGCTGATAGCTACCTTATGCGTATACCTACCTAAATATTCTATTACAGCATGAGGACCACCAAAAGGAGCTTTTGCATAAACAACCCAGTCTTTGCTATATAAATGATCTATCAAGACTTTTGCATCAGCACCAACTGGTAGGGTAATTGCTTTATCAACAATCATGAGTTGTAAGGCCTGCAAGAACTTAGTTTTAAATACGATGCTCATTGCTTTTATGGGGAACAAAAAGCGATAATTATTTTTCTTAGCGTCTTGCCATTCTGTATTTGCTGTTATACCACCACCACTTACTATGCAATGTATGTGCGGATGAAAGCTGAGACTCTGCCCCCAGGTATGTAACACACTAATAATGCCAGGCATTGCACCTAGGTATTGAGGGTCTTTAGCAAAGCTGAGTAATGTTTGCGAAGAAGCTTCGAACAGTAACTTAAATAAAAGCGCACGGTGACCCATAACAAGGCTATTCAACTCATGTGGCAGTGTAAATACTACATGGTAATATTTTATAGGTAACAACTCTTGCAACCTAGCTTCTATCCACTCTTGTTTTTTTACAGCCCCGCAGTTAGGGCAATGCCTGTCTCTGCAACTATGGTATTGGTATTTTAAATGGCCACAGTCGGCATCACTACAACGATACAAATGAAAACCCATAGAAGCTGTTCTACAGTTTTTTAGTCGCTGTAGAACTTTTTGTACATGCAGGTTTCTGGTATCATCAAGGGTTGCTTGCTGTTGTTGTAACAGCTGCTGAACCGTAGCTCGGGGGTTTGTATAAGATAACATATTGCCATCATTTACTGTCTGTTTTAAAATGATGGTTATTTATCAGATGCATTAGACGGTGGTAAAGCATCATAAGGATTTACAATGCCTTGTGTACGTTTGGCGGTAAGATGCATGTACAACATGGTTGTTTGTATACTGCTATGCCCTAATAACTCTTTTACAGTATGTAGATCGGTACCATTATCTACTAAGTGTGTAGCAAAACTGTGGCGAATAGTGTGTACAGTATAATGTTTGCTTTCTATACCTAATTTAATCAATGCGTGTTGTATCGCATGCTGTATCATACGCATGCTGAGCGGCTTACCAGGTTTGTTTCCATTGAATAAATATTCTTTAGGCTTGTATAAAAGATAATAAGCCCTCAGTTCTAGTAATACCTGTTGCGATAAAATAGTATAACGATCTTTTGATCCTTTACCCTGCGCCACTTTTATACGCATGTTTTTGCTATCTATATCAACAATTTTTAAAGCAGAGATCTCGCTTAGCCGTAACCCACTACTGTATAAAAGCATAATGATGGTTCTATGCTTTACATTTTTGACGCTATCAATGAGTGCCTTAATCTCAATGGCAGACATCACGGGTGGAAGCTTTGTAGATTTTCTTGGATAAATAAGTGTGGGAACAACGTATGGCTGTTTTAAAACGTATCGAAAAAAGAAAGAGATACTCTGAGCGGCCATTTTACATTTTACCCTGCTACAACCAAGTGTTCGTGCGAGGTATAAGAGATATTGCATAACCATCTCTTCGTTAAAATCGGAAGGATGAGTATCTGCA
>JAIEQT010000380.1 GCA_019747455.1 Chitinophagaceae bacterium
GCCTCAGCGGCTTTAGCGGTTTCCGATATTCCTATCAAAGAAATTATTAGTGAGGTACGTATCGCTCGTGTAAAAGGAGAATTTATCATCAATCCTACGCGCACACAATTAAAAGATGCTGAATTTGAATTCATAATCGCAGCCACAGAAAAGAATTTGATGATGGTGGAAGGCGAGGCGAAAGAATGTTCAGAAGCTGATTTAATAAAAGCATTGGAATTAGCACATGATGCCATTCGTGTTCAAATCAAGGCTCAGGCCGAGTTACGTGCGAAAGCGGGTGTTACTACCAAGCGCGATTATAAAAAGCCCGAACAAAATGAGGAAGTAAAAGCCAAAGTATATGCTTTTGCAAAAGATCGCGTATACGAGATTTCGCGTAAGGGTTCTTCTAAAAATGAACGTAGCGATGCATATAGTGCATTGAAAGATGAAGTGATCGCTCATTTAGGAGAAGAGGCAACAGACCTCGAGAAGAAATTAGCGAAAAAATATTATGAAGATTTGAAGTGGGAAGTAGTGCGTAATATGATCTTAGAAGATCGTATTCGTTTGGATGGTAGAAAGTTAGACGAAATTCGTCCGCTTGCTATGGAAACAGAGCCATTACCAACCCCACACGGATCTGCACTATTTACACGTGGTGAAACCCAGTCGCTAACCACCGTAACTTTTGGTACCAAACTCGATGAGTTATTGGCTGAAACAGCTGCTAAATCTGAATACAGCAAATTTATCCTACATTATAATTTTCCTCCATTCTCAACGGGTGAGGTGAAAATGATGCGCGGCCCGGGTAGAAGAGAAGTAGGGCATGGTAATTTGGCTATGCGTAGCTTAAAACAAATGATGCCGGGTAGCGAATATGCATATACCGTGCGTGTTGTGAGTGATATTTTAGAGAGTAATGGATCGTCTTCTATGGCTACTGTTTGCGCTGGTTCATTGGCGTTGATGGATGCGGGTGTTCCTATCCCTAAACACGTGAGTGGTGTTGCTATGGGATTGATCACGCGTGAAGACGGTAAATACGCAATCTTAACAGATATTCTAGGTGATGAAGATCATTTGGGTGATATGGATTTCAAAGTAACCGGTACCCGCGATGGTATCTGTGGTGTACAAATGGATATTAAAGTAGATGGTTTAAGTATGGAAGTGATGCGGGAAGCCCTTGAGCAGGCGCGTAAAGGGCGCTTACATATCTTAGATGCTATGTATGAATGTATCCCTGCTCATCGTCCAGAAGTGAAACCACATGCCCCACGAATGATTAAATTGATCATCGATAAAGAATTTATTGGTGCCGTAATCGGACCAGGTGGAAAAATCATTCAGGAAATTCAACGTGAAACAGGTGCTACCGTTAACATTGAAGAGGTTGGTAATACAGGTGAAGTGAGCATTTTCTCGGCTTCAAAAGAAAGCTTGGATAAAGCAGTAGCTTGGGTTCGTGGTATTACCGCTACCCCAGAAGTAGGAGAAGTGTATGAAGGACCCGTAAAAGGTATTAAAGAGTTCGGGGCTTTTGTTGAATTCATGCCCGGGAAGCAAGGATTATTGCATATCAGTGAGATAAGCTGGAAACGTTTAGAGTCGATGGATGGCTTATTTAAAGAAGGTGATATGGTGAAAGTAAAGCTGGTAGGTTTAGATCCTAAAACCGGTAAGTTTAAGCTTAGCCGGAAAGTGTTGATGCCCAAACCGGAAACTCAACCCAGAGAGCCTAAGAGTGAGAATCCTGAGCAATCATAAATGTTAATATATAATAAAAAATCCCCCCAACAAGATTGTTGGGGGGATTTTTTTGCATACTGCAATTATACAAATCATATTTAGTATGGAAACCGGTAAAGTATATCTAGAACTAGCGCTTGAAATCATGAACGATGCCTTCAAAGAGCAGGTCATCGCTGAACTTACTGCACTCGAATTCGAGGGTTTCTTAGAAGAAAATCTACTGCTAAAGGCATATAAGGAAATCCCCAACCGGTCTGACGGGTACCAAAATCCTCTCTTACATGAATGGTTGAATAAACACAATATAAAACATTCATTATCAGTACTTAAAGATCAAAATTGGAATGCCCTTTGGGAGCGAAATTTCGAACCTGTGCTAATAGAGAATTTTACTGCAATCAGGGCAAACTTTCATGCACCCATTCAAGGGTTTGAGCATGAATTGATCATCACTCCCAAAATGAGCTTTGGCACCGGACATCATGCTACCACCTATTCTATTATTCAACTGATGCAGCATATTGATTTTAAAAACAAAACAGTTTAAGATTTTGGTACCGGCACCGGCGTTTTGGCAATATTAGCCGAAAAACTGGGCGCTGCCAGTATCATGGCTACCGATAATGATCCCTGGTGTATTGAGAATGCCCAAGAAAATCTAACTGTAAATAATTGTACAAAAATTAAAGTTGCATTAGTAGATCATATAAGCGATCAGGAGAAATATGATATCATGATAGCTAATATCAATCGCCATATCATTGAAGCTAACCAAACTGCCTTATACCAGCAGCTACATGCTGATGGTATACTTCTGTTAAGTGGACTACTAGAATCGGATGAAGAAGATATTAAAAAAATATTTATATCATATAAACTTAGTCATAAGCTAACAATTCGGAAAAATGGTTGGATTGCCATCCATTTTGTTAAGGTTTCGTAGATCTTTACGTTAAATTATTATTAACTTCTCGTATTTTGGTTATCTTCGTATTCCCAATTAGTTACAGATGAACGAAGTGTTACTCATTTTACTGGCTTATTTAATCGGCTCTATCCCCACAGCAGTTTGGGTTAGTAAAAGGTTTTTTAACATTGATATCCGTGATTATGGTAGCGGTAATGCCGGCGCTACAAACACTTTCCGCGTGCTGGGAAAGAAGTGGGGAAGTATCGTAATGTTAATAGATGTTTTAAAGGGGGTTATTGCAACCTCACTATATATCGCTTTGCCTTTCTACCTAACCAATGAATTACATCGTACAAATCTGATGATCGGTTTGGGGTTAGCAGCAGTGCTCGGACATATCTTTCCCATATGGGCCGGATTCAGAGGCGGTAAGGGCGTCGCCACTTTATTAGGTATGGCAGTTGCCATCCAACCTGTGGTAGCCGTTTGTTGTTTGATCGTTTTTATGATTGTACTCACCCTCACGCGATTTGTATCCTTCAGTTCTATTTTAGCAGGTATCTCTTTTATGGTATTCATTCTTTTCATTTTTAATGAAAAAGAAACCTTATATCGCATCTTTGCAGTTCTCGTAGCATTGATGGTTGTGCTTACTCACCAAAAAAATATCGGTAGAATTGTAAGAGGTACAGAAAGCAAAATCCCCTCCCGTAAAGACAGAAGGCGTAATATGCGCTAGTTGCATTT
>JAIEQT010000465.1 GCA_019747455.1 Chitinophagaceae bacterium
ACTCCATTACGAGTAAGACTCTTGCAGGTAATAGGCTATATTGCTGCGTCTATAGTTACCGGCATACTCATTTTTGCTATAACATTCCGGTATATTGATTCACCGAAGGAAAAAATCCTAATCCGACAGAATAATGGGTTAAAAGAGAGTTATGCCTTGTTGGAAGAAAGGGTAAAACAACTAGAGCTACAAATGGATGAAATTGAGAACCGAGATAATGGAGTATATCGGGCCATTTTTGGGTCGGATCCCATACCGGATAGTGCACGTATTGAAGATATGGAGAAGAAAAAAGAGGTAAAATTGGTTCAACAATTAAGTGAAGATGCATTAATTGAAGGAATAAGAGACCAGCTTAATAAACTATCTTACCGTACTGCTTATCAGGTAAAATCTTTTGAAGAAATCAATAATCTGGTGAAAAATAAAGCCAAGTTATTGGATGCAACACCTTCTATTCAGCCTATCAGTAATCGTAATTTATCGCGTGTGGCCTCTGGCTTTGGTTATCGGATCGATCCTATTTATAAAGATCGAAGATTACATGCCGGACTTGATTTTACAGCTCCGCAGGGTACTCCCATATACGCCACTGCCGATGGCGTAGTTAAGGATGCTGGGTTTAATACCGGCGGCTATGGTAACCGTGTAATGATTAATCATGGGTTTGGATACCAAACTATTTATGCGCATATGTACCGGATCAAAGCCCGGGTAGGCGATAGGGTAAAACGAGGAGAGGTAATTGGCTATGTGGGTAATACAGGCAAGAGTACCGGCCCTCATTGCCACTACGAAGTACATCGTAATGGCGTACCGGTAGATCCGATCTACTATTTTTATAACGATCTTACTCCTGCTCAGTTCGACAGGATTTTGAAATTAGCAGCTGCTGCCAATCAAAGTTTCGATTAAACAAACAATTATCCCTCACCAATTGTAATTCTGTAAACTATTGTGGAACCCGGCGTACGTAAATATCTTATTAGAATTGTAAATACCATTTCATTGGGCCTATTGTGGATGGCATTGAACTCTACATTTGGTATTATGTACGATTATGCATTTATTCATGACAGTATTAAATTAGGTAATATTATTTTTTATATCTGGTTTGCCATTAGCTTAACAGCGTTACTTTGGTGGATTCTCAAAAAATGGAGCGAGCCAATCGATTTCGAGAATTAGTTTTTCCCATCTTTTGTATCTAGGATCACAGGCGTACTTCCTTTACCCATTACAATTACTTTTGAATTGGGCGAAGTAACCAAACCCTTCATTACCTGAATATTCTCATATTGTAATTGTTTGTCGCTCAAACCTGCGCTGATGATGCGCTGGTAATCGGCTATACCTTGTGCTTCTACACGTTTGCGTTCCGCTTCTTGTTTTTCTTTTTGTAAAACGAATTCCATTTTCTGTGCTTCCTGTTCTGCTTTTATTTTTTCCTCAATAGATGTTTTCACATTCGTTGGCAGGGTAATATTTCTTACCAAAAGTTGCTCCAGTACTAATCCGCGTTTCTTGAAATCATCTTCAATACTTTTAAAAATACGGGTTTGAAATTGATCTCTTTTTGTAGAATACAAATCAATAGCAGTATAGTACACTGCATTATCGCGGATTTTAGTACGGGTAAGTGGACGAACAATTTTATCTCGGTAATCTAATCCTGTTTCTCGCATAATGCGCGGGGCTTCGTTACTTAATACGCGATATAATACCGTTAGATCAATGACCACTTCCAACCCATCTGCGGTTAGTACACGAATGGCATCATCACCTTCCTTGTCTCCCTCATCGTGTACACCACTCATTGTATAGTTTTGAGTTTTGATATCAACTTTTTTAATGTCTACTAATGGGTTTACAGTATTTAATCCACTGGTAAGAATATTGTCCGACACTTTACCGAATAAAGATTGTACGCCTATTTGTCCGGCATCAATTTGCTTGATACAAGAAGTGAGAACGCCTAAAACCACTACGGCTAAGCCAAAAAAGCGAAGTCCTTTTTTAAGTTTTGTAAATTCCTCTTTTTCTTTGTTTATAAAGACTGCACCTACTATGAAGAGCAGTCCGATTATGATAAGTACCATATTGTTTGTTTTTTATATAAGTAGATGTTTACTGCTAAATATTACATTTTCACTGCGCTTACCATTTCTCTTTTTCCGGGAGGGCCGGGTATTTTTTCAACGGTGAAGCCTACAGATTCCATCGTTCGCCGTACAATGCCTTTGCTGCAGTAAGTTACGAGAATTCCGTTATGGGTAAGCAAGGAATATAGATGGGCAAATATTTCTGCGGTCCATAACTCAGGCTGTGCAACAGCGGCAAAAGCATCGAAGTAAATGAGGTTATAGGTATTAGGTGATAGGGAATAGGGAATAGGTGATAGGGAATAGGTGATAGGTGATAGATGATAGGTATTAGGTAATGGGGTAGGGGTTATAGAAGGTGCTTCACCATTTTTGGCACTATTTAGTAATTCGTCCAACTTTTTATGAATCTTACAAAGCTGAAAATGAGCGTTAATCATTACCATCTTATTCCATTCCGCTTCATGGATGGCATTGAATAATGGTTGTTGGTTAAGTATTTCTCCATAGTTCAACAACTGGTATTCTAGAGAACTTAATGGATAGGCCTCAACCGATGCGTAAAAGATGGTTTTGTTCAACTTCGTAGCCTCTATAGCCGTTAATACAGCATTTAGTCCTGTACCAAAACCAATTTCAAGGATTTTGATGTTTTGCAAGTTTTGTATGGCAGTATTGTATATGCCCGATTGAATGAATACATGTAAGCTTTCCTGAATGGCACCATGTTTACTATGATAGCTTACTTCCATAGCGGGAATAGCAAGGGTATGTGAGCCATCGGCTGTAAGCTGAATAATTCTCTCCATCAAGTGCAAATTAATTAACTTGTTGTATGGATTATAAAACACATTTGGCAAAAGATAAAAAACTGGCAACTATTCTTTCGGGCACAACCCATACTCTATCCTTACAAAAAAATATTCCCGTAAGGATCATGAATAGTATTATTAGTCAGCAATTAAGTACCAGGGTTGCCGAAGTTATTTTTCAACGATTTCTAACCCTATATAAGGGTAAAGAGCCCAAGCCGCAACAGGTAATTGACACACCAGATACAGAGTTACGAGCAATTGGTTTAAGTAATGCTAAAGTAAGTTATGTAAAAAATGTGGCTAGTTTTTGCTTAGCACATAATATTACAGATAAGCATCTTGCCAAAATGAGTAATGAAGAAATTATTGATTTATTATCCCAAATCAAGGGCGTAGGTAAGTGGACAGTAGAAATGTTACTGATGTTTAGCTTGGGAAGAGAAGATGTTTTTGCCGTTGATGATTTGGGTATTCAGCAAGCTA
>JAIEQT010000272.1 GCA_019747455.1 Chitinophagaceae bacterium
CGTCTGGCGCGTCACTGTCAGCGGGACTTTTTAGCGCCTGGTGCACAACGGTTAGGCTTGCTGAAGAGCGGGCGATTAAAGCCTGCGCCCTTTCCCACGGGGTGAAATAGGTGAAAAGCCACAAACTTTCCTAACGCACAGCCCGCCCGCTTTTCAGCAAGCCGGTGTTATGGGCAGCCCGCTTCCCCGTCTGGTCTCCGTCAACGTGCCGTCCCAGTTTGTTGTCGTTATTTTTTCCGTCCAGCTTTTCAACCTCCACATCTGTCGCGGTGCAGAAGTTGTCTGCGCACCGCGCTTTGTCGCGGGCGGCCTCGCTGTCGCCTAGCTGCGCTGTGTCCACGTTTTTTTTGTCCCGCGCCCAGTACAATTTGCTGATTGGTTTTCTTGTCCAAATTTTTTGCTGTCCCAATCAGCCGTTCTCGCGATTGTCAACAAACTGTCGCGGTGCAGAAGTTGTCCGAGGGCTGCGCTTTGTCGCGGGCGGTTCCATTGTCTGTCGGCTGTGCCACGTCCAGGGAAATGTTCTCGTGCCGCCAAAAATTTTTCCGCTCGTCTGTTCGGTGCCATCATTTCCACAAGCTGTTTGTTCCCTGCCGCGGTGCAGAAGTTTTTTTCTGTCGGCTGTCGGTTGGGGTTTTCCTGTCCGCCCCGAGTTTTTCCAGTCGAAGCCCGAGGGGTGTTCGGTGTCGCGCGGGTTGCCCATAACGTTTGTGTTTGCGCAGTGGTGGGCTTACGAAGCCGCGTGCTGTCCGCGTGGGCAAACGTTGAACGAAGATAACACTTATACATTACACATCACCCCACCATTGCGCAAACATTTTGTTGGTGGCTGTGTGGCCTTCTCCTCGCTTAATTCGTAGTCCTGTCTTGCCTTCCCCCATTAACTAACTCCAATACATTACAGGTCAGTCACGGTGACGGGTTCTATTTCTATAAATAACTCAACCACCATTTGTCTTTATTATTTTGTTTATAGGTGTCAAACTTTTTGCATAAGGGATATAGTAATACGATTACAAAAATCCAAATGAGATAAACTGTTACTAAATTAAAACCATAACCTTTTAAGGCTTCTACTCTCGTTGGGAATGTAGGTAGAATCATTTTTTGCCAACCAAAGCCTGTAAGTTCAGCAGCAATTAAGGCCAAAAAATGAATGAGATAAAGATGAAGGATATAATAGAAAAAAGGCACCCGTCCAAATACGCAAAAGAAGTCAACTACCTTTCCTTTCAGTTTTTCAGAGTTGGCAAGAAATAGAATGGAAGCTCCTAACGTAATGAGTAAATATAACAATGAAGCTGGATATTTTGTAACGTTGAAAATTGACATTAATGTTTTGAGATTAATGCCGTAGTTAGTCCATTTTACAGGGTCACCATAAACATTGAATACAACTAAAATAAAGAAAAGCAGCATGCTTCCTAAACCTAAACCATTCAAAATTCTTCTTCTCTTTTGAGTATCAAAGGTCGTGTCATAGAAAGAACCAAAGCAATAGCCTAATGACATTACTGCAATCCAAGGAATTAATGCGTAAACAGTACTGATAAAATGCGTTTCATCTATAAAATGTCTGTTAACTTGATGTAGGATTGACCAAAATACATTATCTTTAATATCAATGCCATCTAATAAATTGTGTCCAAAGATTATGGTGATGCTAAATATGAAAATGATTCTTTTAGGTAAATGGATAAGCCCTGCCAACACAATCATACTTACCCCAAGCACCCAAATTACTTGTAATGGGCTACGTCTGAACTCTGGGTCAAAGTGCCAGCCAAATGATATGATGGTTAGCTCTATAAAAATCAACCAAAGTCCACGTTTGAGCAAGAAACTTGATAATTCAGAAGGTGATTTTCTTTTGCCAATCATAAAAGCTGAAAGCCCTGCCAAAAAGCTAAATGCAGGTGCACAAAAATGAGTGATGAATCTTGTAAAGAAAATAGGCAGTGTTGTTTGAGTGAGGTCTGCTGGGTTAAACATAAATGCTGAATAATGGAAATAGTCCCTTACGTGGTCAAGTGCCATTATTACCATTACTAAACCTTTTAAAAGGTCAATGGATTCAATTCTTGGTTTAGTTAATGATGTCATGTAGTCTCTTTAGAATTGCTTTCAATGTTACTCAATTAATTTTGACTATTATATAGAAGCAGTTAGCAAGTGTCTCAAGCTGAAGGGTCGACCGTTTTATTTCGAATTTAGTTCAACGTCCTAAGTCCAAGTTGTAATGAAGCCGTTCACTTGTCAACGTAAAAAATTTTGATAATGTAAAGTGTCACTCGTTAGTTGGAATTTTTGTCCAGCCACATTGCCACCAACGTTTGTGTTTATGCAGTGGTGCCTTTTGAAGCCGCGTCCTGTCCCACGAAACGATAGCGTTGAACGAAGATAAAACTTTAAATCAACCCGTCACGGCACCATTGCAGAAACATACTGTTGGCGGCTGGCCATTTTATAGTCTATACTTATTATGATTCTGATTCTGATTATCCTTTGTCAATGGTCATAGTATTTTTCCATGGGCCTAATTTACTTTCTAAAAATTTGGCAACAGACAAACAGATGTCTTCTCTCCAAGGTGGAGCAACAATCTGTATGCCTATTGGCAACCCTTCAGTAGAAGTCCCACCACGTATCACAGCACTTGGCCACCCCGTCATATTAAATGCAATGGTATAGCTGAAGTAGGTGGCTACATTCAATTCTGATTCCGCATTGCTTAAGGGTGCAGGCATGGCGTTAACCGGACAAATAAGAACATCATACTTAGACCAAAAGGACAACATTAAACTTCTATAATTGTCAACTTTTTCAACTAGTATAGAATATTCCGAGCTTGGTGGGTTTGGCAGATCGTTAGCCCAATTCAATGTCGTTTTAATTGTCCCATGGTGATCCAGCATTCTTTTGATCCAATCACCTGTAGTCAAATAATTTCGGAGCATTGCAGATTCTTCAATTCCTTTGGGGATATCTTCACTGATATTTAGCCCGGCTGCAGAAATAATGTTAGCGACTTTTTGGATCGTCTGAATAGTATCTTCCGATGGCTTAACTAGTCCGTTGTCAGTAAAAAATGCCAGTCTTAAGTTTTTGATGTCGACTTTGTTATAATCGAGTAGAGGCACTGGATAAACGTAAGGGTCAATATTATCTACACCAGAAACAATATTAAGAAGTAAGTTTAAGTCCTCAACATTTCTGGCTAGTGGGCCTACATGTGTCAGCGAATGGCTGACTCCCTGATAGGCAATAATATGACCCGTTCGTGGAACTCTTCCGGAAGTTGGCTTGATACCTGTTATACCACAACAGTGTGCTGGAAATCGGATACTTCCTCCTGTGTCTGTGCCGATGTCAAATGGTGAACCTCCGGCTGCAATGATGGCGGCT
>JAIEQT010000341.1 GCA_019747455.1 Chitinophagaceae bacterium
AAAATCTATTACAGAAGATCAGATTTGATAAAGATATTAAGGGGGTTGTACTAAGGGTAAATTCACCCGGCGGTAGCGCATGGCAAGTGAAGTAATATGGCGTGAAATAAGTTTGTTGCGTAAAGAAAAACCGGTAGTAGTAAGCATGGGTGATGTGGCTGCTTCCGGTGGGTATTATATTGCATGTAACGCCGATCAGGTATTTGCTAATACCAATACTATTACGGGCTCTATCGGTGTTTTTAGCGTAGTTCCAAACTTTCAGTCTTTTTTCAAAAATAAATTAGGAATTACATTTGATGGTGTGAAAACAGCGCCTTATGCAGATATGGGAAGTAGTGATAAGCCTTTAACTGAGGCAGAGAAAAGATTTTTTCAAGCTTCTGTAGATAGCATTTATGATACCTTTAAATCTAGGGTTGCAGCAGGTAGAAAAAAAGATATGGTATATATTGATAGTATTGCACAGGGAAGGGTGTGGACGGGTGTAAGGGCAAAAGAAATCGGATTAGTAGATCGGATTGGCACGCTTCAAGATGCTATTGATGCGGTAGCTTCATTGGCAAAAATGAATAAAAATGACTATCGAATAAAAGAGTATCCTGAGAAAAAAACATTCTTTCAACAAATTATGGATGGATATAAGAAGTCTATTAGTTCGGATTTATTAAAAGAAGAGATGGGAGTTGATATGTATCGAACGGTGCAACAAGTTAAACAAGTAAGGCAATGGGTAGGATTACCACAAGCCAGGATCCCCTTTATTACAACTGCCCAGTTTTAAAATATTAGTTAATACTGAATAATAATGTCTACAACTTCCAGGTATAATCAATTTACTGCAATGCTAGCTATTACTAAAGCTAGTTTACAAGCTATTTTTAGAAGCCCTTCTGCGGTTGTTTTTAGTATTGCATTTCCACTCATATTTATTTTGGTATTTGGTTTTGTTGGGGGAAGTGGAAAGATATCGGTGAGTATTGCCTTTGATAAAAAGGCGGATACGCTGAATCCAATTTATCAAATTCTTAAAAATACAGCCGGGTTAAAAATTGTTGCTAAGGAAGATCATTTACTCAAAGAGGATTTAGAAAAAGGTAGGATAACAGCGGTTGTTGATATTCAAAAAACAGGAAAGGAAAACCCGGCATACAGTATTCATTTAACAAGCTCAGAAGCTGTTAATCCGCAAAATATTCAGGTAATACAATCTATAGTAAGTGCTGTTATCAGTGGATTGAATCAGCAACAATTTCCGGAGAGACGAACAGTTGCTGTGATCAACAAAGAGGTAAATCAAATTCCGGGGAGAGTGTATAGAACAATTGATTTTATTCTACCCGGACAATTAGGATTTTCTTTATTGAGTGCCGGTGTTTTCGGAGTAGCTTTTTTATTTTTTAATTTACGTCAACAATTAGTATTAAAGCGTTTTTACGCCACACCTATCCATCGTTCGTATATTGTATTGGGAGAGGCCATTAGTCGTGTTATTTTTCAAATGCTTACAGCTATTGTTATTATTGGCGTTGGTCATTTTGCGTTTCATTTTACTTTAGTGAATGGGGTTGTTACTTTTTTAAATATTATGCTGTTGAGTTTTATTGCATTACTGCTGTTTATGGGTTTTGGATTTATTGTGAGTAGTGTTGCGAAGAACGAGAGTACTATTCCGCCTTTTGCCAATTTAATTACATTGCCCCAATTTCTATTGGCTGGTACATTCTTTTCAATAGATGCATTTCCTGCTTGGTTACAACCTATATGTAAGGTATTACCATTGACTCATTTCAATAATGCTATGCGGAATATAGCGTTTGAGGGGGCAGCACTTACTGAATGTGGTAAGGAATTAGGTATTTTGGGTATTTGGATTGTAATTGTTTATGCGGTTGCTTTCCGCACCTTTAAATGGGAGTAAATGAAATTGATCCGATTTGCATTAATTAGCGTGTTTGTATTGGTAATTTTGGCTTCAGCCATTAGTTTTTTATTTCCTTCCTATGTTTTGGTATCTCGCGCTATTACCATCGAGCAACCAAGGCGTGTTGTTTTGCCTTTGGTGAGTGATTACAGACAATGGCATTTATGGGTCGAAGGATTTGGTGATACTACAGTAAAAATTATTGATGCACACACAGCAATAGTTGGGAAGACTACTGTAAAAACGCTGCGTATTACCGATAGTTTAATAACTGCTAATTGGGGAGAAGGCAAAAATTTACAAACAAGTAAAATTCGACTGATTGGTTCTGATACTTCTCATACGACTATTCTGCAATGGCAATTTGAACAAAAGTTACAATGGTATCCCTGGGAAAAGTTTGGTTCAATGATGAACGATAAAATTTTGGGTCCTATGATGGAAAAAAACTTGCAGCAATTGAAAGTATTCGCAGAGCAACGGCCGTAAATCTTTCTCAATAAAAAAGGGTTACCCGCGGGTAACCCTTTTTTATTCGGATACATAATTTAGAAAGTTGGATCAGTAGGTGTGTTAGGGTTGTTATCTCTTTCTCTACTTGGGTAAGGGAAGAAATTACGTTTCCTTTCTGCTACCGGTCTTCCGAAACGGCGGCTATCTTCCAATCTCATTCCACTCATGCAAAGCTCAATACAACGTTGGCGATATACTTCTGTTAATAATGAGGCTGCATCTACAGCGCCTGTATAGGCTGTACCATTTGCGCCTACGCCAAATGGATCAGATGATGGTGTTTTTTGGCGGATCGCATTTATTTCGATCAATGCATTGGCAATATCAGGGGTGCTCTGGCGTAAATAGGCCTCTGCTCTGATTAAACGCATTTCACCGGGTAAATAAATGGGTATAGATATCAGATTGCCATTAAAGAACCCATTGATACGATAGCGCGGAGCAACTGTTGTATTGATAGAGGTATAGAACGGAATACGCCCGTCATTTACATCCGGAGCAATTGCGGCAGGTAAACCTAAAGTAGAATCTTGAATTTGGTATACATTGTTTGTAGCAGTAACAATAGAGAATATTGGGTTTGGCGTTACTGCATCAAAAGCCATGATACCGCCTGCAAAGGAAGCTGTAACGGCATTGCTTGCTGTAATAGCAGCTGCGTAATCTCCAGCAAATAAACTGTATCTCGCAATTAAAGCGCTAATTGTATTATTCAAAAAATTAGCATTAACGGAGGAGGGTACATTTGCAAAAAATAAGGAGCTCGGAGCATTAGCTGCAATAGCTGTTTGTGCTGCGCGCAATGTTGCAACCGCTCTTTTGTAACCATCAATACGGGATTGAAAGGTTGCGGGTGTAGCGGTAGAACCTGGAGCAGCAGGGATTTGTTCGAAGAACATACATAGGCTACCAATAGCCAATGCTTTATAAATACTGGCATAGCCAATTAAACCACTGGCAAAGCTTTTATCACCCAATGCATTAGCACCTGTAATTAC
>JAIEQT010000586.1 GCA_019747455.1 Chitinophagaceae bacterium
TGCAGACTGTTGGTCTGAACGGCAAAAATAGGAGAAATGAATACAAGGAATTGGTTAAAAATTAGTCAAAACCCATGTATTTGAGCTTCTATGGTATTAAATTCGGGCATAAGCAGTAGATATTTTATATTTACATGCACGCAAGTGAAAAAAACGATAGATGAACACCGATTTTTTAAAAGGCAAAAGGATACTAATAGCAGAAGATGATTTTGTTAACCAGAAGCTGATTACTCATTCTTTAAACACAACTGGGGTATACTTTGATATTGCCGGGAATGGACAAGAAGCGGTAGACATGCTCAAATCGGCTCGATACGATTTAATTTTAATGGATATCAATATGCCGGAAATGGATGGATTTGAGGCAACCGAAATTATCCGCAGGGATATCGATAAAGATGTTCCGATTATTGCTATGACGGGTTGGAGTAGCCGAACAGAAGGAGATAAATTTACTAAAACCGGCATGAACGGCGTATTATCAAAGCCCTTTGGTTTGGACGCTCTTTTCAAAACATTGGATGAAGTACTTCAGCCCATTGCGAATACAGTTTTACAGGAGCCTGCTCAGGAGATAGTTAGGCAAACTGACCCTGTAAAACCGGCTGAGCCTCAGAAACCTATTCAATCACCTGTAGAAAAAGTGATTCCCATGAAAATGCCTGAAGTTGATCTCGACATGCTCAATGAATTAGCCGAAGGAGATAATGAGTATAAGGCTACGATAATAAATATGTTTTTGGAAAGCATGCCGGAAACCATTGAAAAAATGGAAACCAATTTAGCCGATAAAGATTGGGAGAACATGTATAAATCGGCGCACTATGCAAAATCTTCCTTATCGGTGGTAAAAGTGCCTGATATGTATGATCTCGCACATGGAATGGAAATAAAAGCGAAACAACAGCAACAATTGGAAGAAATAGCGCCTGCGTTAAATCTATTTAAAGAATATTTTACGAGCGTTTCTGTTTATCTTAAAAAAGAATTGGCAAATCTTGCCTGATATTAATTAGTTACATTGAAGTTTACAACATTAGGATTACACGAACGATTATTAGAAGGCATTGCATCCATGGGATACGAAACGGCTACACCTGTTCAACAACAAGTGATTGAGCCAATTTTAGCCGGAAAAGATATAATAGCTTCTGCTCAAACAGGAACAGGAAAAACAGCTGCGTTTTTACTCCCACTTATTCATAAGATGCTTACGGCACCGCATTCAGAGCATCACATTAATGCGTTGATTATTGTACCTACCCGGGAGTTAGCCGTACAAATCGCAGAAACTATGGAGGGTCTGGGATATTTTACTGATATAAGCTGTATGCCGGTTTATGGCGGTGGAGATGGAAACTCTTTTATTACAGAGAAAAAAGCATTGAGTACCGGAGTAGATATGGTTGTATGTACGCCGGGGAGAATGATCGCGCATATTAATATGGGGTATGTGAAATTGAGTGAAGTGAATTATTTGGTACTTGATGAAGCAGATAGGATGCTGGATATGGGTTTTTATGATGATATCATGAAGATCATACATAAGCTTCCTGCAAAAAGACAAAACTTATTATTTTCCGCTACCATGCCTCCTAAAATGCGCGATTTAGCGAGGAAATTATTACATCAGCCTGTTGAAATAAATATTGCTGTTTCTAAACCGCCCGAACAAATTGTTCAAGAAGCATTTATTGTTTATGAGCCACAAAAAAATCCGCTGGTAAAATTTTTGTTACAGCAAAAAGAGTATACAAGAGTAATTATTTTCTGTTCAAAAAAACAAAATGTAAAAGTATTAGCAGCCGAATTAAAAAGATCCGGTTTTGCCGTAGCAGAAATCCATTCTGATTTGTTACAAGATAAGCGCGAACAAGTGTTACTCGATTATAGAAATAAAAAACTGAAAATTTTAGTAGCTACCGATATTTTAAGCAGAGGTATTGATATCGAGGATATAGAGCTAGTGATCAATTTTGATGTACCGAATGATGGGGAAGATTATATACACCGTATTGGAAGAACCGCAAGAGCCGAAAGCACGGGCACAGCCTACACGCTGGTAAGTGAGGCAGAACAAAGAAAATTTGCGGCTATTGAAAATTTACTTGGTAAAGCAGTAACTAAAACACAGGTACCTGAACAGTTTGGTGCAACACCTGCTTATGCCCCGCAACAGCGCAAAAGCAGCTCCGGCAATGGTCGTGGCGGCAAGCCGCAATGGAAGAAGCGGAGATAAGCAGTTAATAAAACTGTATGCAAACCGGTGATCCTACTCTTATACGAGTGCCACTATCTGATAGTAAGCCTGTTGTTTTGCTTCTTTTGAATACTACGATCTCGTCGCTATTTTGATTGGCCACCAACAAGAAATTCCCCGACGGGTCAATACTAAAATTACGTGGTGTTTTACCTAATACAGATTGGTTTTGTAATTTCTTTAAATATCCATTTTGCTGAATGGCGAATACTGTTATTTCATTGGCATCACCACGGTTAGAAGCATATAAAAATTTTCCATCGTTGCTGATATGAATATCAGCGGCTCCATTTTTTCCGGTGAAGCTGCTATCGGGTAATAAATAAGTTTGCAGTGCCTTGAATTTTTTTCCGTTGAATTGCAAAGCAGTTACTGTTGCGGTTAATTCATTTATAGAATATATATATGACTTCATTGGGTGAAGGGCAATATGTCTTGGACCACTTCCGGGCGGGGCTTTCCAAACCGCTACAGGCCTTGAGGATAAGGGCTTTCGCGTAGCTTTTGTATTCAATGCATAAGCCGAAAGTTTATCGCTTCCTAAATTTTGTACAAACAAGAATCGTTCATTTTTGCTAATAACAGCGGCATGTGCATGCGACTTTTCTTGTCGAGCCGTATTTATGCTGCTTCCTTTTTGCTGTATTCGTTGAGATGCAGCGCTTACAGCCCCATTTTTGTTTATGGGGAAAACGGTAATACTACCACCAGTATAGTTTGCAATAAAAGCGAATCGATTATTTTTTGTTACAGTAATATAACAGGGAGCTTCGCCAAGTGCTTCTTCTTTCCCTGTTTCAATAAGCGTATTGTTTTTTGTTCGAATAGTAAAGGAGTGAATAGCCGCTTTTTCATTATTGAACTCACTAACAGCATAAACATATTTTTTATTGAAACTTATGGCCAGATAAGAAGGGTCTGTAATTTTGGTAACTGATTTTGTGGTGGCTTGTTTAGTAGCGGTATCCCAGTTTATCCAATGAATACCTGCCGACCTCCCGGAATTGGTATAGGTACCAATGAGTAATTGATAGGATTGTTGCCCGTAATTGCTTGCCGTAATAAGGGTTAAAAATGCGCTCAATAATGCTTTCATGATGTAAATAAAGGATATTTTATTATTTTCGCGTTCCTTTTGAGAACGCAGTAATGTGTTTTCGGGCCTAGAGTCAAAGTTT
>JAIEQT010000544.1 GCA_019747455.1 Chitinophagaceae bacterium
TCTGCCGGCTGCCTTAGCGTATGGATAGGTAACATATACCGCATTGCGGAGGCGGGTCCACTCGGCATAAGCTCTTCTTTGAGCAGCGCTCATTTTACCTAATACCGTTACCGGCAATAGCCAAGATTGACCAACTGTATCACCCTCCGGAGTAATATAAGCAGATACTTTTAGGGTATCGAGTTCCACTTGCTGCGCTTTTCCCGTAAAAGCAACAGTTACTAGCAAAAAACTAAAAATGATATGATGTATTACGCGCTTCAACGATATAAATTTAACGCTATCAACTGATATTAATACCTATGACCCTTAAAATGTAACCTTTGCTGCTTTATTTATCCGATGCAGGATGGATAATATGAAACCCAGTACCATAATCACGATCCCTATCCATAATACATTGATCATAGGAAACTCATATACTTTAAGGGTAATTAAATCGGTAATGGCCCCGCTCTCCTTCACCCCAATTTCGAGTTTACCCGCTTGTTGATCAATTACTTTGTTAAAACTCAAGACAAGGCTCTGCGATACAACCGTATCGGTGATGGCCCTAACGTCATTTCCTTTAAGCACAATACCGGGGTTAGCCCCATACCTTTTACCTTCTTTTGAAAGCACTGTCATATCCAAAAACAACCCTGTTTCACCAGCACCAATATTGGCTTTTTGAGTGGTAGGATTTACTTCAACCTTATTCAAAATCAACATACCATTACTGTAAAAAATAGTATCATTTATTTTGATTTCTCGTTTTTGAAAACTGGCGGTATCACTTCCTTTATTTTCTTGAAAAGAGGTGATATACACAAAAATATCTTTATGCCAATAATGCTTAGCAGCAGGGTTAGCCGCAAAACCCTCCATTCCTTTATTATTCTTTAGCACATCGGGATATAATTTGAAATTATCATTCCCATTTTTTGATTTGAAATCAATTTCGAAATACCGTTTCCTATCTCTTTCATTGGTAGTGTCAACAGTATAGGTTACCATATACTTTCCCATATCGGTAGCTACCCCTTTGAATAAAGTGAGGTTCTCCGCGGGATTACCTGCCGGGTTACCTTTCTCCCCTGCTACATCCGCTTTTAAAGGCGTAACGCCTGTAGTATTCCAACTCAATACTGTTTTCTTAGAAGAAGAAATAAGAATTCCCACCAATACCAAACCAAAACCGATATGCGCTACCGAAGCGCCTGCGGCTTTCATTTTTCCCTTCAACCCTAACCAGATATAAGAAAGATTGGCAACGGTTGCATACACGGCAGCAAAAATAGCCACATGAATAGCTCCTAAAAATCCAAGCCCCTTTTTATCATAGCTAATATTACCCCAGATAGAAATAGATAAAGAAATAACCAAAGCAATAATGGTAGGTACTAATATTTTCTTAGCAAAGAAAGCCTTGGGTGTATCCTTGTATTTGAAATATTGTGTTACGGCTGTGAGTAAGCCAATAATAATCGCTACAAAAACCTGTATTTGATTATGTGCAAATTCAGGATCTTCCGGTGGCGCAATTTTTGTTCCAAATAATTTATTGACAACAGGTGTTGATGTTTTGGCAATGATCACAGCGCCGGCTAAAAATAATACCAGCGACCCAATGAACATCCAAAACTCGCGGGAATAGGTTTGCTCTTCTTTTTGAATAGAGGGGATATTTTTATACTGAATAAAATATAACACCAACGCAGGTACTAAAAATACAAGTACAAATAATAGTAACTGTGTATTCATTCCTAAATCGGTAAAAGCGTGAACCGAAGTATCTCCTAATATCCCACTACGGGTAAGAAATGTAGAATACAAAACAAGGCTGAAAGTGATAATGTAGAAGAAGTAAGTGGGCCGTAGTGAATACTTACTATGTTTATAGATAAGATTAGTATGCAAGCCAGCCACTAAAGTTAACCAAGGCACTAAAGAGGCATTCTCAACAGGATCCCAAGCCCAGTATCCGCCGAAGCTAAGGCTTTCATAAGCCCAGGCAGCTCCCATCATGATCCCTGTTCCCAATACGGCCGCTGAAAAAGAGGCCCAAGGAATGGCGGGGGTTGTCCAATCATGCTCTTTCTGCATCAATCCGGCAAAGGCAAAAGCAAAAGGAACGATGGTAGACGCAAAACCCAAAAATAAAATAGGCGGATGTATTACCATCCAATAATTCTGTAACAAGGTATTCAAACCGGTTCCATCTTTCACAAATTGCAAGTATTCCGGTCTGCTAAAAATAGGCGCCTCCATTTCATTACGTAACAACACGAAGGGGCTGCTTCCAACTTTAAATCCGAAGAAATAAATTCCAATGATCATGCTAGCCAAGGTAAACTGGGCAAAGCTCACAACCGTCATGGTACCTGCTTCCCATTTACCCGCGCGTGCAATCAAAACCCATCCTAAAACGCAATGCCAAAAACTCCAAAGCATAAAACTGCCTTCTTGGCCTTCCCAGAAACAACTCAACAAATATTCAACTTGCAACGATCTATCGCTATGCGTATAAGCATACTTATATTCAAATAAATGATGAGAGATAATATAATAAAGTGTTACAAATAAAGCGAGTACACTGATAGTTTCAACCAAAAAAATAGCACGGGCTATTTTAAGCCAATTGTTTTTATCGATTAGTATAGTTGTTCTACCTGCTTTAAAAAAACAAATGGTTGCCAATAAAGAAGCAACCAAACTCAGTACTGCAAAAAAATGACCAATTTGTCCGGGTAATAAATGTTCACCTATATATTCCATGAAATAAAATTCTTAATCGCTAGTTAGTAGAAGTTTGCAACCGTTGCATAGACTTAGGATCGTCTTTGTATTTAGAAGGACATTTAAGGAGAATATCTTTGCATTCAAAATAATCGCCTTGCATACGACCTTTTAATACGATCCTTTCACTTTTTTCCATGTCGGTAGGTTTATTATTTCTGTACACTACTTTTACGGCATTACCTAAAGTATCAACCGCCGTAAAACTTAGATAGTTTGGATTTTTAACCGGATCGTACTCAACTGCTTTTGTTTGATCTAATTTGGCAATAAGATTTACGAATTTTCCCTGTTTTTCTCTTGCTGAAGCAATGGTTTCATACGTTGTAAGATCTCCTGAATATTGAACTATAATGGCGATAGCTACCGCAATCAATACAAGAATAATAATATGTGTTGTTTTCATACGCTCAATTCTGCTGTAAAGGTACTTTAAAAACAAATGATGTTGTACATTGTTGCATAAACAAAGGATATAAGATGCATATTAATAATGGGTTCAGGGTATTTACCGGCAGGTTAATATTTGGGTGGATCTTTTCAGTAATGATCATTACCCTCGTACTGGGTGCTTTACCTTATCAACTCGAAACCGGCCCAGATGCTTTAATCCCTTGGCTTTGGTTTAAACAAGTAATGTCTGTATTAGCGTCAACACTGGTACT
>JAIEQT010000384.1 GCA_019747455.1 Chitinophagaceae bacterium
ATTGTTAAAGCTTACGAGCACTTCATATCTCATCCATACGCTAAAAGACGAGTGATGCATCACGATACAAAAATTAGTAATATCTTATTTGATGCTGAAGGTAGGGGAGTATGTGTGATCGATCTTGATACTATTATGCCCGGATTTTTATTAAGTGATGTTGGAGATATGCTTCGAACGTATATTGCCAGTGTAAGCGAGGAAGAAACAGATCTAGATCGTATTTTCATTAGAGCATCTTTTGTAAAAGCTATTCAGGAAGGGTATGAGATAGGCTTACGAGATCAAATAAGCTCATTCGAATCAGATAATTTCTATTTATTTGGTAAGATTATGATCTATATGCAAGCCTTACGCTTTATTACAGATTATTTATCTCACGACGTCTATTATGGTCGGACCAGGGAGGATCAAAATTTGTATAGGGCTTCAAATCAATATCGATTACTGCAATTATTTGAGGAGTCGTTTTATTAGAAGTCCGTACCCATACAAAAATCGGGTTTGCGTTGCTGCCATTTACCACGTGTGAAATCAGGGATTGTTTGTACTTGTCCGCCTTCCGCAATAGATTTTTCCGACAAAGGTGTAATGGCATACCAGGTAGCTAAGTCGTAAACATCGAGCGGGAAATTAATTCCTCGTTTTATACATTCTATAAAAGCATTATCTACAAAGAAATCCATACCACCGTGGCCGGCACCTACAGCTTCGTTTTCATATTTTTTCCAAAGCGGGTGGTCATACTCTTTTAGCCATTTCTCTGAATTGTCCCATTGATGATTTTTGGCGGATTTTCCTTCAATATAAAACATACCTGCAGAGAATTCACCGGCATGGTTATCTTGCCAGAGTCCTTCAGTTCCTTGCACACGGAAACCAATATTATAGGGACGAGGAGAATTGGTGTCGTGCGTAAGCACAATGGTTTCACCATTTATGGTTTGAATTTGTGTGGTAACGATATCTCCTAATTTAAAAGTAATTTTTGCATTTGGGTGATTATCACCACCTTTAGGATGGTTAACTATATATTTATGTAACCCTTTGGCTTTGGTTGCTACAGAAGATAATCGGGTGAGTCTGTTACCTCGATTAATATCGATCATCATAGCTACGGGGCCGAGTCCGTGTGTAGGGTAGAGATCGCCATTTCTATTTACGGAATGGGTTGTTCTCCAGGCAGCTTCACTAAAACCTTTAGATCCAAATTCAACCCCGGAATTGTAGGGGGTAATACCATCATTGAATTTTACACCTCTTAAATCGTGCTGATAGCCCCCTTGAAGATGTAAAATCTCTCCAAATAAGCCTTTCCGTACCATATTATATACAGCTAAAATATCTC
Source organism: Chitinophagaceae bacterium (assembly GCA_019747455.1). Taxonomy (GTDB): domain Bacteria; phylum Bacteroidota; class Bacteroidia; order Chitinophagales; family Chitinophagaceae; genus Sediminibacterium. The sequence goes on from JAIEQT010000384.1 coordinate 1,349, forward strand.
TGCGATAACACACATTTTCTAATACCATGACAGGTATTTTCGCTTTCTCGCTGGCATTTACCATATCCCAACAATCTTGCAGTTTTATAGCTCCGCATACTTCCACGCCTGGAATTTTTCCTGCGGATAAGGTATCGATAACCTGTGGCGCATGCCATTCCCAAGGTGTAGCAATAATAACGGCGTCTATATCAGTTCTCTTCAAAAGGTCTTTATACCCATCATTACCATTGCCAAATTCCAAGGCGGCTTTTTTACCAGACTTTACGATCATTTTTTGTGCCGTTGCCATCATAAGTGGATTGGGGTCTGCCAGCGCAATTACTTCAACGTCAGTTCGGTTTAGCATCATCTCAAGATGATTTTGTCCGCGTAATCCAACACCAATAATGCCAATTCTTACTTTTGATAAGCGCTCAGAGGCGAATGCTTTTAATCCGGATAATGAGGTACCGATAGCCAATGATGCGGCAGTTGATTCTTTTATAAAATCTCGACGTGGTATAAGATTCATGTTATTTGTTTAAGGGTCAGACGCATAAATATACTGACAATCAATGATTTAACCTTGAGCGTCTGACGCTAACGAAAACTCTAAATATCCTATAATTTATATTATGTTAAGTAAGTTGTTTAAAACAAATTAATCGTCGATAAACCCTTCCCATAACTATTTCGTTGAAATTTTCAATATTCTGCCAGGGCCCTCTATGGAGATATAGATAGATCCATCTGGTCCCTGCTTTACATTACGAACGCGTCCGATATTTTCAAAAAGTTTGGTTTCGCCAACAATCCTATTTCCTTCCAATTCTAATTTACTTAGATATCGAAATGCTAAAGACCCAACCAACAAATTCCCTTTCCATTTTTTGAATTGATCATTTGTGATAAATGCCATTCCAGAGGGTGCAATCGATGGTGTCCAAGTATGAATTGGTGCTTCAATATCCGACCTTGTTGGGCTACTCGATACTTGGGTACCGTCATAATTCAATCCAAACGACACCAACGGCCAGCCGTAATTAGCACCTGCTTTTATTACATTAATTTCATCACCACCCTTTGGTCCGTGCTCGGTTTCCCAAACTTCTTGTGTGAAAGGATTTACAATAAGACCCTGTGGATTCCTATGCCCATAACTATACACAGATGTGGCTACACCGGTAGACCCAAGAACCGGATTATTTGAAGGGATATCACCATTTGCGAAAAGCCTGTGAATCTTCCCCCAATTCGTGTTTACATTTTGTGCGTTTAAGTTACTAGAACCCGCACCGCCATAACTTCCTGTTCCTCCTTCGCCTACTGACACAAAAAGGTAGCCGTTTTTATCAAAATCAATTCTACTTCCATAATGACCACCCCATGTATTTGGAGTTGCGGTTCTTAAAAGGATCGTAAAGTTTTTAACTTGAAAATTGTCGACGGAAAATCGAGCTAGGTTCCAACTTCTACCGCCACTTATCGTAGCTGCGTAGGTACAGTATATCCAGCCATTTTGACTATAGTTAGGATGAACGCGAATATCTAACAACCCTCCTTGTCCATCTGAATTGATGGCGGGTAACCCTGTTATTTCTCGAATTAGACCATTTTCGTAATGATACAATTTCCCTTGCTTTTCTCCGAAAATGATGGCTCCTGATGGAAAAAAATCCATCCCCCAAATAATATCTCTGTTATTGATAATTGTTGCAGTATCGATTGTAGGTTCTTGTGTATAATCAATCGTTTCTACTGATTTTTTCTGACATCCCATTATTAATAGGCAGAAAGTGATATTAATTATTACAACTAGTCTTTTCATGTCATGAGATATAAGTAACTAACGTATAAAATAGAAAAAAGGTTTTGCATAAAAAACCCCGTCTTTTGAACGGGGTTGATATCAATTAGTATTTTCCATGAAGTGCATCAAACTCTTTAAATTTAGCATCAAAAGTGTCTGAAGCTTTCTGATCTTTTCCTCTCGTTCTATTAGCCCGATATTGATATAAATTAGCAAGAAAATCTACTGATTTATTGATCACACTTTTCTCTGTATTTCTTATTTGCTTTAGTATCTTCATAAACTAACCACCATTTTTCATTACTATATAT
>JAIEQT010000278.1 GCA_019747455.1 Chitinophagaceae bacterium
GATCCCAGTGGCCAGTACATATTTTGTATAGGACGATGTTATACTATGCGTATACATATCTCTGTTGGCTTTTTCCGGTGCGGCTTCTCTATAATCAATACCTATTAATTCTCCATTGGTTTTACGGGCAAGTAAGAATCCGCCTCCGCCAATATTACCGGCATTGGGGTAAACAACGGCCAATACCAATTGGGTAGCAATGGCCGCATCAAAAGCATTGCCACCTTTTTTCATTATGGCAGCACCCACCATACTGGCAAGCGGGTGAGCACTACTTACTGCCGCTTGTTTGAACTCGGCTCTTTTTACAACGGTATAATGATAGGGATCTACTTCCTTACCGGCTCCCACAAAGGAGAAACTGCTTTGTGCCAATACCTGAATAACGAAAGTGATGGCAGCTATGGTTAGTATCGATTTTTGCATGGTACAAATTACTGATTTTAATCTTCCATTCATCCAAATTCCTAAAACTTCTACCCCAAAAATATGGCTGATCATACCGAATACAGTACATTCATGGCTCATTTTTTATGTATGAAGAAAATTCTATTTCTAAGTTTATGTATCATTTCATGCGCTTCTATAATGGCGCAAGGGCTTCAGAGTCCGGAACAATTTCTAGGTTATAAAGTAGGCACACGTTTTACCCGGCATCATCGTATTGTAGAGTATGCCAAAGCAGTGGCGCAGGCAAAACCCGATATGGTGAAAATTGAAAAATATGGCGAAACCAATGAGGGAAGGGAATTGATGTTAGCTTTTGTGAGTAGCCCTGAAAACATACAGAAGCTCGATCTTATCAGGATCAATAATCTTCGCTTAGCGGGTTTATCGAAAGATAATGCAGGCGCACAAACAGAAACAGCCCCGGCTATTGTTTGGTTAAGTTATAATGTGCACGGTAATGAAGCTTCTTCTTCTGAAGCTTTTTTACTTACTATTCATGCACTGGTAGATCCTGCTAATACACAAACCAAAGAGTGGCTGAAAAATACCGTAGTGATTTTGGATCCTTGTATCAACCCCGATGGTCGTGATAGGTACATCAACTGGTTTAATAGTATGGTAGGTACTGCCTATAATCCCGAACCTTTTTCGAGAGAACATGTGGAGCCTTGGCCAGGTGGCAGAAGCAACCATTATAATTTTGATTTAAATAGAGACTGGGCCTGGCAAACACAGATAGAAAGCCAGCAACGCATTAAAAAATATAAAGAGTGGATGCCTCAAATACATGTAGACTATCACGAGCAAGGATATAATGAGCCTTATTATTTTGCTCCTGCTGCGGAACCTTTCCATGAAGTGATCACGCCATGGCAGCGTGAGTTTCAAAATACATTAGGCAGAAACCATGCAAAATATTTTGATGGTAACGGATGGTTATTCTTTACCAAAGAACGTTTTGATTTATTATATCCCTCTTATGGCGATACCTATCCGGTTTATAATGGAGCTATTGGTATGACCTACGAACAGGGAGGCGGTCCACGTGGTGGATTGGGTGTATTAAATGAAGATGGCGATACGCTTACATTGGTAGACAGGGCACAACATCATTTCACTACCGGTTTATCAACCATCGAAATAAGTTCAAAGAGCAAACAGAAATTAATTGCTGAGTTTAAAAAATTCTTTGAAGATAGTAAAGCAGCTAAATCGAGCGAATACAAAACCTATGTGTTTACTGCTAAAGAAGAAAATAAATTGATAGCCCTTAAGAAATTATTAGATCAAAATGGTATTGAATATGGTACCCTTGCAAACAAAAATTTCAGAGGCTTTAACTATTTTACTGGTAAAGATGATGCTTTTAGTGATGAAGGATATCATATAGCCGTGAGTGCCTATCAACCCCGTTCCGTATTGGCCAAAGTATTATTAGAACCGCGTACGGTTGTTACAGATTCTAATACGTATGATATTACTGCCTGGAGCGCAGGTTATGCGTATGGTGTGAAAGGATATGCCGTAAGGGAGAAATTAGATGTTAATAATGATGTGGCTACTACTGCCATCAATGCTGTGAGTGCTAATTATGGCGTGATGATTCCTTACAATTCTTTTAATAGCGCTAAAGTAGTGGCACATGTATTAAAGCATGGGGTAAAAGTTCGTTTTGCAGAAAAGCCCTTTACGTATAAAAATAAAAAATACGAAAGCGGTACCATTATCATTTTACGTACCAGTAATACGGCTGTTAATTGGTTAGCCATCACTAATGAAGCTTGTAAAAAATTCAATGTTCAGGCTGAAGCTGTTGAAACCGGATTTATGGATAAGGGTGCAGATTTTGGTTCGCCAGATGTGAAAATTATTAATGGGGCACCCAAAGTAGCCATGCTTACCGGAGAACAGGTTTCTTCATTAGGTGCGGGCGAGGTATGGCATTATTTCGAACGTTTGCTAGACTATCCTGTAACCTTGGTAAATGCAGCAGATTTAGGTCGACTCAATTTAAAAAATTTTCAAGTACTTATCTTACCCGATGGTAATTATAGAAATCTTAATGATAAATCTACGGCAGATAAATTAAAAGATTTTGTTCGTGGCGGTGGTAAAATCATAGCTATGGAAAATGCCGTATCTATTATGGCAGGTTCTGATTGGGGGATTAAATTAAAAGATAGCAAAAGCGACGATAAAAAAGAGGATGCAGTTAAGAAATATGGAGATAGAGAAAAGGACTATCTAACCAATTCTATACCCGGTGCTATATATAAAGTGGATCTAGACAATACTCATCCATTGGCGTTTGGTTATCCTGATTTTTATTATACATTAAAACAAGATAATAGTTTGTATGAGTTTTTGAAAGACGGATGGAATGTGGGAACCCTTAAGAAAGAGGGTTATGTAACAGGTTTTGCCGGCGTAAAAGTAAAAGCGAAGCTGAAAGATGGTATGTTATTAGGTGTACAGGATATCGGATCAGGCTCGGTTGTTTATTTATCGGAAGATCTCTTATTCCGTAATTTTTGGGAGAATGGAAAACTCTTGTTTGCTAATGCAGTTTTCTTGGTAGGACAATAATCATTCTTATCATTATAAAAAGAGTGTCTGACCGATAGTTCAGACACTCTTTTTGTTTTATAGTTTGATATTCAGGGCCAACATAAAATTGGTGCCAGCCATGGGGTAGTAATAATTTTCTGTAGTAAAAGCGCCTCCATAAATGTAGCTAAAAGTGTAACCATTAGGCTCGTACTTATAATTGAAAATATTATTAACCTGTAAAATCACTTGTGTATTTTTCAGTCCTTCTTTTTTCAAAGTATAAATGGCGCGTAGGTCTTGAACAAAGAATCCGTTTAATCCTCTGGTTTCATCTTGCGTATTATCCATGTACTGTTTACTTACATATTTGTTTAGCAAGCTTAGCTCTAATTTTTTTACAGGTAAAAAGTTTAATGCAGCACTTCCTATCAATGCAGGAGAGAATGATATGTCTTT
>JAIEQT010000030.1 GCA_019747455.1 Chitinophagaceae bacterium
GTTTACACTATGTGATACTTCGCCAAAAGCAGCCATACGAAAATGTTTTTTCATCGCATCCTGGGATAAGAACCGGTATTTAGCATAAAAACGTACACTCTCGAATTGTGTTCGTTTACTGTACATATCGGAGAATCCAAAACCTGCATGTAACATCAGGTTTTTATTCATCCCAAACATAATATCGGTATTATGTCTGAAAGCCGGATCTCTGGTATAATCATCAAAAACAGTTTTCAAAGACTGTTTCACACCAATAGATTTGGAGGGCATATTACTGGCCGGCTCTGAAAAAACATATAATTCCTGCGCTGATGAAAGCACAGGAATCAATAAGAATAAGCATGTGATCTTATACATGGTATGCTTATTAAATAGTTACATGAATAACACGGTTATTAGTGGCACCTGCCGGTTTTGAGCAACAGCCGGCCATAGCTCCTGTTTCATAGCATTTCATGGCGGTGAGCTTTGCATACTTCTTAAAAGCTTTAGCACTTACCACATTCTTATCTATAAAAGTGATCGTTTTTTCGCCCTGCAACTGCTGTGGGGTAACATTCACAAAATGCATGTATAATCCATTATTAAAAACATGCTCATCATTCGCAATTTTTACTCCATTAAATTGAACCACCGCTTTTAACCCTGATACAGAAAATCCTGCCCCACTTACTACTTTACTCAGTACATCTGGATCAAAACCGGCACCCGGCTTCAATGTAATTTCGTAGGTAGATTCCTGAATATTTGGTTTAACAGTTGCCACAAAAGGAACTTTTACTAAAGCATTATTAACTGCCTTTGAGCACATGGCACAGGTTAATCCACTGGCTTCTAACGTAATTTTTTAAATTTGGGCTTGAGCGGGAGCAACAATAAGTAAAGCTATAATTAGCTTAATGATATTTTTCATTTTTTGATTTTTTAATATAAGTAGATACTGTTTTGAAAAAGACCGAAATACTTTATCTATCCTAAATTAAAAAAACACAGTTTAATACATGTAAAGAAGTACCACCTGCCTTTGGCGGTGCATTAGATCAAGGAAATAACTTTGCAGGGGTCTTCTCAACAGGTGTGTTTACATAGGCATGAAACAACGGAAGGATAGCGTAACCCTGAGGTATATTAGTATAAAAATGGGAGACAGCTTGATGATCGGTGGTTAGTTTAAGATAGGCTTGCCTGTCTTTACAACAGCTGCTTTCCTTCTCTTTCATACCACAAATACCACAACCAGTATCATGTTTTTCGGCATATTGCCAAAAGCTTGTACCGGCAAATTTTCCCATACAAAAATGGAACGCTACACCTGTTCCAGAAACAGAAACTGTGTAAGCAGCCAAAATAAGTATGAGTAAAATCTTTTTCACCAAGCAAAGGTAGCCATTAAAACTAAATTAATTCACAAAATTCCACCAAATGCCCACTCTCGTCCATAAGCCGGTATTGGCATAATCTTGCGCAACAAAATTACGGGCTGTAAATCCAACACCCTTATCCGAAATATTCAATGTATTCAGGTTTTCGAGTCGCACAAAACCCTTAAAACTTTTGATCCTAAAGTGGAGATAGGCCGCAATATCCGGACGATTATTGAGCGTAAATGTATTTTGGTAGAAGTATTGTCCGATCACTGGACTATAATTATCGGCCTTATAAGGCGTGTGATATCTTAGTTCAAACCCTGTTGAAATGAATAAATTTGTATAAAAATTTCCTTCGAAGGCAATTCTATTTCTCGTTAAGAAATTGGGCACATTAATGGGGGGATTCCCTGTTGTTTGTTGAAAATGAACTTCAGTATACCAACTCCAATGCCTCGTAAGTTTGATCTTTTTTTCGAGCGCTATATGTAGCACATTAAACAACGTAGCTTCTTGTTTAGCTGTAAAAAAGCTATCAAAATACAGGTAGTTGCTTACACCAAGATATTCTCCGGATAATCGAAGAAACTGGCGAGGATTTTCATATGTAGCGAATAAACGGATTGTATTTTCTTTATTATATGTAACCCTATTTTTTACAGGAAACGTGCTTAGGGAGTTAAGCAGGAAAGATGGAGAACGATTTACATTTTGAAAACCAAGCGTCAAATAACCTGCTCTTTTTCCTAGTTGCCGCTTAAGTGAAATCAATGCCTGATAGTCTCCGCTATTAAACCCGTTGACGTACAACTTCCCTACTGTTTGAATTTCCCAAATTTGATTTCTGGTTCTATTTCTATATTCACCAGATGCAATAAGATTATATAAGCTGGTAGTAGCGATAGTATCAAATACCCCAGCAATATTTTCAATTGTAATACCTGCTTTAACGAATTGGCTTTGATTATTTTTATCCGGGAAGCTAAGCACACTGAATGTATTACTAAACTTTTTCCAACTGTCTATATACCGAAGCGTATCGGTACTTTTCCTTAATCGAAAATTGAAATAAGAAAGAAATTTAGTAGAATCTGCGAAGTTATCAAGAAACTGATATTCCATCCTATCGTATCTGAAATCGTGTTCAACTCGGAAACGTGGATAAAATAATTGGATGGTAATAGTATCCTTTACCAAGGAATCTCTTTTGCCTATATCAAAATGATGACGTATGAAGAAGGTATTCTCTTTATAAATATTTCCTGAAACTACTGTTGTATTAAAGGGGTTGCGAACAAGTGTGCCGGATCTGCCCATACGGGTTTCAAGTTCGAAAGGGTCATTAAGTGATAAACTATCTAACCGGCCTTTATCTACTAATCCACCATTCTCGGATGAAGCTGCTTTATTAGAGAAATAAGTAAAGAATATTTCATATTTCCGATTATTCGTTTGATAGTGTGTGGTAAAACGGAAATTATTATGAATAGCATTCTGATTTTTTAATGCACCCGGGGCACTACTAAATCGATATTCAAATCCGAAATTGAAATTACTTTTTTTATTTTGCGTATGCACCACATCAATTAGCTGCTCTGATTTTGATGCTAAGGCATATGCTAACTCTGTAAAGGGTCTTGTTGTTTGGTAAAATTTAGTATTCTCTAAAGTAAATTTATAGATATCATATTGGTGAAAGCCGGGATCAAACCCCGCCTTGAGATTAGGTTGAAAAATCAACGATTGTGCTGCAGTTCCGTAATTACCCAATGTATGATAGGTATAAGGTAAGGGAAAGCGGGTGGTAAAATCATTAATAGAAGAATCGATTATTCTATTACGGGTAGAATCAAAGTAACGGTAGTAAATAGTAATAGAGTCTGCAAAACGATCTCTTTTCTGTAAAGAGTCTTTTTTAGCATTCGCATTAGTGCTGGTACCATTAGCAAAACCACCGGGTCTTCCTTGAAAAGGAATACTTTGCGACATAGCCGAGAAAGCTAAAAACAGGCTACCAAGAAGATATAGAAGATAGTTTTTTATCCTACAAATTTTTAACCAGTTCTTTAAACAATAGCGTAAGTTTA
>JAIEQT010000602.1 GCA_019747455.1 Chitinophagaceae bacterium
TTCCATACCATGGCCCAGCATTTGGAAGAAGCGGGTTACCGGCGGCACTTTCAAAACCATTACGGCTATGAACACCTGCAATAGAATACCACTTATAACTAAGCGATAGTTAATTTTTTTCTTATTGTTGGAAAACAGAAAGGCAATACCAAGAATCAGTAGTATACCCAATAAACCTTGAAATCTTTCCATAAGCAAGAGGTTGCAGTAGATAAGGTGGAAAGATAGGAAAAAGTCGAGAAGTCAAAAGGAAAGTCCAATAGAAAGTCCGAAAAGACCAGAAGCCCAGAAGTAAATTTAATTTGAGTTTATGTTCTTTCTACTGGACTTCCGGACTTTTGGTCTTCTGGACTAACTATAAATGTGCTTGGATTTTTTTATCCAATACCGATTTAGGAACCGCACCAATTTGCTTGTCTACAATTTGTCCGCCTTTGATAAATAAAATGGCGGGAATAGAAGTAATACCATAATTAACACTTAGGTTAGGATTATGATCTACGTTTACTTTTCCTACATTTATTTTGCCTGCATATTCTTTGGCCAATTCTTCTACTACAGGGCCAATAGCGCGACAAGGGCCACACCATTCTGCCCAAAAATCTACTACAGTTAATTTATCACTGTCGAGCACGGTGCTCTGAAAATTTGCATCTGTTAATTCAAGTGCCATTGTATTGTTTTTTATATTATTAATCTTACAAGTAGAGGTCAAAAATAGTTCCAAGCCAGTGAACCTGCGCTTATGACTTTTCCACCGTTGTTATTAATACGTTTTAGGACATAAATCCTGACAATGGGACAGTTATTTTCGGCGAAATGGAAATAAACGGAAGAATGTGGCTGAACGCCAGAGCCATTCCACAGGACCATAATAGAATTTCTTTAGCCATGCATTGGCTAAAGCTGCCTGAAGTAAGAAGAAAGCAATAGCAATGCCCCAATTCAATAAAGGAGATGTTTTCCCCCCTAAACCCAATCCCACACCGTAAAAAAGGGATAGGGCTAATATAGTTTGAGTTAGATAACAGGTAAGTGCCATTTTGCCGATCGTAGCAAAACCATTAAAGATGATCCGACGTTTCGTTTTATATAAAAGAAGCGCAAACCACCGGTATATAAAACCACCAGTGCCGCATTAAAACTATCATAAAAAAACTAAACAACACCCACATAGCGGGTATTTTATCCCAACCAAGTTTAAATTGATTATTGCCCAACATTAATCCTAAACCGCATAATAAACAGGCAAGCATGATCCAAAAACTGCGACCGGTTATTTTCTTTATAATAGAACGATATTGCGCAACATCTTGTAACCATTCTTTTCTTCCGGTATACATGCCTAACAAAAAGAAGCCATATGTGATATAAATTCTGCCGCTCCCGAATTGAAATTCGAACTTGGTTTTTAAAGCATAAAAATTATGTTTGATGAGTGGTATCCATCCTGCTTGGGTCATGATTTGGTAGTATGCCTTAGCATTTGCTTCAAAATCCATGTTATTACCCTGAGGTTTTTGTGAAGCAGGGAATATAATATCTATGATTTGAATGATTTTGCCGGGTACATTGATGGCTAATAGTATGCCCAACAATAATATCAAACGCATAGGGAGTTTACGCATAGGGATCAGCAGCAAACCAAGTGGGGCATAGATGGAGAGAATATCGCCTGCCCAAAATAAATGATGGATAAGCCCGATAATTCCCATCAATATAATACGCCAACCATAGCGGTATACAAATTTCTCGCCTTGCTGCTCCATGCTATTCATTTGCAGGTAGAAGCTTAGTCCAAATAAAAAAGAGAAGTAAGCAAAAAATTTACCTGAAATAAATAAATCGGTAATCGTTGTAATGATGCCGTTACCAACATCTTGATATTGTTCGAATATTTTCTGGGGTAGTCCGTCGGTAACAAACCAAAAGCACATATGTGCTAATAATATTCCTAATAAGGCGATACCTCGTAGGGCATCAATAACAAGTATGCGATTAGTAGATGTAGGTTGCATGTTCGGTAAACGTGGTTATAACTGAAAAGTTACTTTTATTTTACCCAACCAATCCAACTTTAACATCTATATCAGGATTATTCATTAAAAATGCTGCCATTTCTTCGTTCATTTCAAAACCTTTCTCAATGGTATACATGCTCACTTTCAAATTTTCTTTAGGCTCTAGTACATTAAACCGAAGGGTAGACTTACCGGGAAATCTTCTTACATTTTTATCCATAAACTGAACCATATCGGAGGTTATAGCGGCAGGATGCATACTTATTTCTACACTGCGGGTAAGCATTTTTTTCACGGTTTCGAGAAGAGACATGCTGGTAACTTTAAACTCGTACACATTGGGTTGATTATACCTGCCCCGGAAGTATCCGTTGATAAGAATATTTTGCCCTTTCTCTAAATAATTCTGGAATTTAATATAATCTTCACTCCATAAAACAAATTCCGATTTACCACTAAAATCTTCTATGGTAAAAGATCCAAAATTTTTACCTGTTTTTGTTACGCGTTGTTGTGCATCTGTTACCAAACCTGCAACCCGCAACGATTTATTAGGGTTGGGTTGAAGGGCTATGGTATCTCTTATTTCATTAAAGTCGTTAATATGCGTGATCTCATAATGTTGTAATTCAAACTTGAAATGATCTAGGGGGTGACCACTCATGAACATACCGGTAACTTCTTTCTCGTAATTGAGTAGCTCGGTTAATGTCCAGGGTTCTCTGTTGGCAATCTTTGGTTTAGGAACTTGCATGGCTTGTGGTAATTCTCCAAACAACGTATTGGTTGTACCACTGCTAAGGCTTTGCTGCACTTGTCCGTAACCGATAATTTTTTCTAATCCATTTACCCTTTCTCCATCAACAATATGAAAATATTGTGCACGATGGAACTCCGGGAAACAATCGAAAGCACCGGAATATACAAGGCTTTCCAGCGATTTTTTGTTTACACTTTTCTGGAGAACACGTTGTACAAAATCAAATACATCTTTATAGGCACCGTTCTTTTTTCTTTCGGCGATAATACTTTCAACCGCCATTTCACCCACGCCTTTTAGTCCGCCTAACCCAAACCGTATTTCACCCTTGCTATTTACAGCAAAGCCTTTCAGTGATTCATTAATATCGGGCCCGAGTACCTTGATACCCATGCGTTTACACTCTTCCATAAAGAAAGTGATCTTCTCGATATTGCCTTGGTGATTCAATACGGCCGACATATATTCTCCCGGATAATGGGCTTTTAAATAGGCTGTTTGATACGCCACAAAAGCATAACAGGTAGAGTGTGATTTGTTGAAAGCATATTGCGCAAAAGCTTCCCAATCGGTCCAAATTTTTTCTAGCTTATCAACGGGATAACCCTTGGCAGAAGCTCCGCTAATAAACTGCGCTTTCATTTTATCGAGAACCGATTTTTGTTTTTTACCCATGGC
>JAIEQT010000472.1 GCA_019747455.1 Chitinophagaceae bacterium
AACGATATAAATATTTTCATTAGGAATAAATGCGAGATAACGCTCATAAGTCCACCGGATAAGCGATTTACCCGTATTTAGGATATCCAGAAATTGTTTGGGATAAGAAGTACGGCTTTTTGGCCAGAAGCGGCTGCCGATTCCACCGGCCATAATGGCTACATAATGGTGTTTGTTCATCGTTAGGTTGAGTTTTAGAAGAAATATTCTGCAATAGTAACAGTTTATTTAACGCATTCAAAGTCAACTTATTGCAACTTTATACAATCCCTTCTCTTACCAAATCATGTAAATGTAAAATACCTTTATACATACCGTTTTCGGTAACAGCAAGCTGGCTGATATCCCGATCTTTCAATATAGTTAATGCTTCTACGGCGAGGGTTTGCGGGGATACGGTTATGGGATTAGCTGTGAGAATATCGGAAGCTTTAATTCGACTTATATCGGTGGTTTTTTCGAGCATTCGACGAAGATCTCCATCGGTAATAATGCCTATCAATTTTCCCTCCTCATCGGTTACTGCGGTAACGCCCAATCTTTTCTCCGTAATTTCCACAATTACAGTGCGTAGGCTAGCTGTTGCCAGAACAGCGGGCTTTTCGTTGGCGGCTGCTAATTCTTCAACCCGTAAGTAGAGACGTTTGCCGAGGTTACCGCCCGGATGAAAGCGAGCAAAATCGCGGTCTTTAAAGCCATTTAATTCCATTAAACAAACAGCCAATACATCTCCCATAACCATTTGAGCAGTAGTGCTACTGGTAGGTGCCAGGTTATTGATGCAGGCTTCTTTTTCTACAGTAGTATCCAATATATAATTGGCTTGCTGGGCTAAGAAGCTACTGGTATTTCCCACCATACCGATTAACGTATTGCCAAAATTTTTAATAAGTGGAACTAATACCTTTATTTCCGGACTTTCCCCGCTTTTAGAAATCAGTAAAACGGTATCATCGGAGGTTATCATCCCTAAATCGCCATGGATGGCATCGGCCGCGTGCATAAAAAGAGACGGTGTGCCGGTAGAGTTGAGGGTCGCCACAATTTTTTGAGCGATAATGGCACTTTTTCCTATTCCACTCACAACCAGCCTGCCTTTAGATTGATGTATAAGATGAATAATGGCCTCAAATGAGTTGTCTATGAAACTAGCCAAACCCTTAACAGAAGCGGCTTCTGTTTCAATGGCTTGTAAAGCAATATGGCGAATTGATGTTTTCATACTGTACAAAGGTAAACTTTAACAGTGTAAGGAAGGTATTGCCGTGGCAGTTCGTTAACTTCGCAACCCTTTTGAAAAAGGGGGTGTTTTAGTAAACTTTGTTTAACAGAATGACTAAACACCGAAAAAAATGTTTAACTTTTAGCATGGCAACAAGTATAAAGAAACCGAGTGTAAAGAAAGTAGCGGCTAAGAAAGCGGTAATAAAGAGGCAGCCCACGGAAGAAGTGTATGATATATATGCAGGACTATCTACTTATTTTGGGTTTAAAGAATTCAAAGGAACACAAGAGGCGGCCATACATAGTTTAATGGCAGGTAACGATACATTTGTGATCATGCCCACCGGTGGCGGAAAGAGTTTATGTTATCAACTTCCGGCCATGATGATGCCGGGTTGTGCTATCATTGTTTCTCCACTTATTGCGTTGATGAAAAATCAGGTTGATTTGGTGAGAGGATATAGCGAGAATGATGAAGTAGCCCATTTTTTAAATTCATCATTAAATAAGGGACAAATAAAAGCGGTGAAGGATGATTTGAATGCCGGTAAAACAAAATTATTATATGTAGCCCCTGAAACCTTAACCAAACAAGAGAATCTGGAATATTTCAGCGATTTGAAAATTTCCTTTTTCGCGGTAGATGAAGCGCATTGTATATCTGAGTGGGGTCATGATTTTAGACCCGAGTATCGCCGTTTACGAGAAATGATGGATATTATCAATCCGGATATCCCTGTGATAGCGCTAACAGCAACAGCCACGCCTAAAGTACAAAGTGATATTGTTAAGAATTTAGGGTTAAGATCTCCTGAAATTTTTATTTCTTCTTTCAATCGAAATAATCTTTTTTATGAAATTCAACCGAAGATCAAAAAGGATCAAACGGTAAAAAGTATTGTAAAATTTATTAGTCAGCATAAAGGCAAGAGCGGTATTATTTATACCCTCAATCGTAAAACAACGGAAGAGTTGGCGGAGCTATTGGTGGCGAATAGTATTAAAGCTGTTGCATATCATGCCGGACTAGATCAGAAACTAAGAGCCGAAAGGCAGGATCAGTTTTTGAATGAAGATGTGCAGGTAATTGTGGCTACCATTGCATTTGGGATGGGGATCGATAAGCCGGATATTCGTTTCGTGATTCATTTTAATATTCCAAAATCTATTGAAAACTATTATCAAGAAACCGGTCGTGCGGGTAGAGATGGGCTTGAAGGAATTTGTGTATTGTATTATTCGCATAAAGATGTTTCTAAACTTGAACATTTAATGCGTGATAAGCCATTGAGTGAAAGAGAGGTGGGTGCACAGTTGATCGATGAAATGGTTTCGTATTCGGAGAGTTCGGTGTGTAGAAGAAAAATATTATTACATTATTTTGGTGAAGACTGGGCAACGGAGAACTGTGGATTATGTGACAATTGTAAAAATCCGAAAGAGAAGATAGAGGCGAAAGACAGTGTGGTAAAAGCGTTGAAAGTAATTAAGGCATTGGATGAGCGTTTTATTACCGATTATGTGGTGAGTGTGTTAATGGGTAAATTAACGCCGCAGATAAGCATGTTCCGTCATGATGCCTTAGCTGTATATGGTATTGGAAAAGATCAGGAACTACATTTTTGGAATAGCCTTATCCGGCAAATGCTGTTAGAGAATTTGATATCGAAGGATATTGAAGAATATGGCTTGTTGAAATTCACATCTAAAGGTGAGCAATTTTTGAAGAAACCAGCGTCGTTTAAAATTGTGTTGAATAATTTGTTTGAAGATGCCAATGCCGATGATGATGAAGGAGAAAACGCGTCTCAAACCGGTGCAGCAGCAGATGAGCGTTTGTTTGGTATGTTGAAAGAATTAAGGCAGAAAGAGGCTAAGAAAAAAAGTTTACCACCCTTTGTTATTTTTCTGGAGAACTCGCTACAAGATATGGCTACGCTGTATCCTACGAGTTTGGAGGAAATGGAAAAATGTCAGGGTGTAAGTAAAGGGAAGGCATTGAAATATGGTAAACCTTTTGTGGAGCTTATTGCCAAATATGTGGAAGAAAATGATATTGAGAAGCCTGATGATTTTGTGATGCGTAGTGTGGCCAATGCAGGCAGTAATAAAATTTATATCATTCAAAATGTAGATAAGAAAATCCCATTGGAAACCATTGCCAAGAATAGGGGTTTGAAATTAGATGAGTTGTTGGAAGAAATGGAAACTATTGCTGCGAGTGGTACGCGACTAAACTTAGATTATGCCATAGATGAATGGT
>JAIEQT010000008.1 GCA_019747455.1 Chitinophagaceae bacterium
CTTCCCCTCTCGAAGCAAATGCATGAAACATATTTTATTGATTGGTGCGGGCAAATCGGCCACTGTATTAATTGACTATTTACAAGATATTGTTATTCAAAAAAACTGGTACTGTACCATTGCTGATGCTAATACCATAATACTTGAAAAAAAAATTGGTTCTGCTAAAAATATGCGCGCTTTGGCGCTTGATATTACCGATGAAATTGCCAGAAAAAATATTATCAGTAAGGTGGATATTGTTATTTCTTTACTACCTCCGCATTTGCATTTTTTGGTTGCCAAAGACTGCTTAGCATTATCAAAAAATTTACTCACGGCTTCTTATATAGATGAGTCCATCAAAGCTTTAGAAAAAGATATACAAGAGAAAAAATTATTTTTCCTGGGAGAAATGGGACTCGACCCCGGCATCGATCATATGAGTGCCATGGAATTGATTCACGATATCAAAGCCAAAGGAGGAACCATTCAGTCTTTCCGTTCTCATTGCGGCGGTTTAATAGCTCCGGAAAGTGATACTAACGCCTGGCATTACAAAATTAGTTGGAACCCACGAAATATAGTAACAGCGGGCGCTGCGGGCGCTGTTTATAGATGGAATAAAGAAGTAGTACATGTTCCTTATCAGCAAATATTTTCTTCCGCTGAAAGAATCGATTTTCCTTCACTAGGATCTTTATCCTATTATGCCAATCGCGATTCATTGTCTTATATTCCACTGTATGGATTAGAAGAAACCGTTGATTTTATTCGTACTACACTTCGCTATCCCGATTTTTGTAGCGGATGGCAAAAAATTATCGAAGCCAAACTTTGCTCAGATGAATGGCAATTCGATACAGATCAATTTACAATTAGTGAATTTCTTCAAAAGGGCTTCGCTGAAAATAATATCGCTGTTGATAATCTCATTTTAAAGTCTCAGTTGGAAGAACTAGGATGGAACGATAATCGAAAACTGCATAAAGGTATTTGTAGCCATGCTACGGTACTCCAATATTTGCTGGAAACAAAATTAGCCTTACAACAGCATGATAAAGACATGATCGTAATGCTGCACGAGCTTGATTATACAATTAACGGAGAAGCCCATACTGTTACCAGCAGTTTATTAGTAAAAGGAGAAGATGCCCTAAAAACAGCTATGGCAAAAACCGTGGGCCTTCCTTTGGGAATAGCGGCTGTTTTAGTATTGGAAGAAAAAATTAAACTAACCGGCCTACATATCCCTATTCTTCCTGAAATTTATAAGCCGGTGCTAAAGGAGTTGAAGGAGTATGGGGTTGAATTTAAGGAAGAACAGTCATTGGTCATTCGTCATTAGGAGGAAATTAATCTACTGACCTTTGCCCATTGACTACTGACTATTGACTACTGACTATTGACTAATGACTATTGACTAATGACCAATGACTAAAATATGAACTACTGGCTTGTAAAATCAGAACCCTTCAAATATAGTTGGGAACAGTTTGAAAAAGATAAACAAACTTTTTGGGATGGTGTGCGCAATTATGCAGCAATAAACAATTTACGCGCCATGAAAAAAGGCGATCTTGTTTTTTGGTATCATAGCAATGAGGGATTGGAAATTGTTGGTATTGCTAAAGTTGTGAAAGAAGCCTACCAAGATCCTACTACTCAAGAAGAAGCTTGGGTAGTGGTAGATTTAAAACCTTATAAAAAATTGAAACAACCTGTTTCACTAGTACAGATAAAAAACAACAAAGCCTTAGCAAATATGGCTTTAGTTAAGCTTGGTAGATTATCCGTGCAACCCGTAACACCTAGTGAATGGGAAATTGTTTTAGAGATGGCCAATACAACCGTTTAAAATTCAACCTTGCAACAACAACCCACATTAAACCGCTCTATAACGCCATTAATGCTTTGGGGGTTAGGTGTGGGATATGTTATTTCAGGTATGTTTTTTGGCTGGAATTTGGGGCTTGAAAAAGGCGGCAGCTATGGGTTTGCAATAGCTACCCTACTCATCATCATACTCTATGCCTGTTTTACTTTCGGCTATGCGGAATTAGCTTGCGCCATTCCTAAAGCAGGCGGTGTATTTGATTATGCAAATAAAGCATTGGGTATCCGTTGGGGTTTTATTGCCGGTTTATCGCAGAATATTGAATTTATATTTGCGCCCCCTGCTATTGCATTGGGTATTGGCTCCTACTTACATATTTTTCTCCCACAGTTTTCTCCACTAACTATTGCCATTGGCGCTTATTTATTTTTTACAGCTATCAATATTTATGGCGTACAACTCGCAGCAAAATTTGAATTAGGCGTTACGGTCATCTCTTTGTTAGCCTTGCTCGTTTTTGCTATTATTTGTTTACCTTTTTTTTCCTGGAAAGCTTTTTCATCTAATCCATTACCACAAGGTTGGCAAGGTAGTTTTGCCTCTATACCATTTGCTATTTGGTTCTTTTTAGGTATAGAAGGCGTGGCTAATATGGCGGAAGAAACGATCAACCCTAAAAAAACATTATTGCTTGGTTTTGGCGCTGCCTTATTAACACTCATCATTGTTTGCATACTCAGTTTTGCAGCTTCCGTAGGTATTAACGGATGGGAAAAAATTGTATATGATAACGCCGGTAATGTATCGGATGCCCCACTTCCATTAGCTTTGGCACAAGTACTTCAGTCGAATAGTTATATCCATACCATATTTGTAATAGCAGGTATTGCCGGCTTAATTGCTTCGTTCCATGGTATCATTTTATCTGCCGGAAGAGCTAATTATGAGTTTAGTAAAATGAAGTGTTTCCCTGCCGTTTTTGGAAAAATTCATCCCCGATTTCAAACACCTGCCAATGCTTTATTGTTAAATATGTTTTTAGGTATATGCATTTTACTAACCGGCAAAACGGCTGAAATCATTACCATTGCAGTATTTGCAGCCTTGAGCTTATACATCCTATCCATGTATTCCCTGATAGTGCTTCGACAAAAAATGCCTTTTTTAGAACGACCTTTTCTGGTTCCTTTCTACCCTTACTCCCCAATCATAGCTATTTCCATAGGTCTCGTGTGCTTAATTGCCATGGTATGGTACAATCTTATTTTATTCACCATTTTTATAAGCATCATATTCTTTTGCTTCTTAATTTTTATATTCATCAATCGAAATAAATTTTAAATAAAAAAGCTATGGATCAGGCAGCTATTCTCTCTTATGTAAGAAATCATCCGGGCAATAAAGTAAAACTTGCTTACGCTGATATTGATGGCATATTAAGAGGTAAGTATATTACAACAGATAAATTCTTTAGCGCGCTGGAAAATAAAACTAGTTTTTGCAATGTCATTTACAACGTTTTTGCTCTGAGTCTGGGATATAATGTCTTATATGGGATATCATGTATAATTTATGTATAATTTAGTATAAATATTTTTCTTTTCTTTTTTATATTTAGAAATTGAAAAGTATAAATGAAAATGCAATAGAAGGTAATACATCTTTTCATGAAATTCGATAAGA
>JAIEQT010000102.1 GCA_019747455.1 Chitinophagaceae bacterium
GGTAAAACAACTGACATTACAGATGTTTATGCCTTTCAGGGACAAAACACAAGTAATATTGTACTTGTTGTAAACACACAAGGATTATTAACACCATCGGCTACAGGTGCCGCTGCATTCGATAATAATTCTATGATAGAATTGAATATCGATAACAACGGTGATAATGTGGAAGACCTGGTAGTACAATGCGTATTCAATAATAATACTATGTACGTATATGGTCCAATTAAACCAAGCATGACCGGTTCAAAAAGTGTTGTTGAAGGAAATGCTTCTGTTTCGGTTGGTGTAACTCCTTACGGACAAAGCGCTATTATTGGCACACAGAACAATTTCATGGCATTTGCAGGACCAAGAGATGATCCATTCTTCTTCGACCTAGATCAGTATAAGAAGATCATCGCAGGTACTGCTACTTCATTTAATAACCCCGGTACAGATACTTTCAAAGGAACCAATGTTATGAGTATTGTACTTGAATTCCCTAAATCTTTACTCGGTGCTACTAATGGCAAAGTAAATATTTGGGCTGAAGGAAAAGGAAAAATTTAATTACCCTAAAATAATTTGATATGAAAAAGTATACCAACAAGATTATTGTTTTAGCCTTAGGAGCTATAATCCTTACCACTGTTTCTTGTAAAAAAGATAATACGCCTCCTAATCCTTTTGCCAATCTAGTATTTCAAACAGAAGATCAAATGGCACGTCCGGCTATTAACACTGTATTCAATTTAGGAACCGATAAAGATGCGTTTAACGTGGCATTACCAAGCGCAATGGGAGCAGCTTTCCAGACTAAATTTCAATCCAGATTGTTAGCGTTGAATCCGAATTATACCACAAACGCCCTTGGCTTATCAGCTTCTGCTTTTACAGGTGTTTTAGCTACTGATGTACTAACCGTTTCAACTACAGGAACAACTACTTTCTTTGATGGCACGAATGTACTTACCGGTCGCGCACTAGCCGATGATGTAATCGATACAGAATTATTACTCATTTTTGGCGGCCCCAACGGTACAGCAAACCCCGGTTTAACTTCCGATAAAGTATCCGCAAATGATAAAGCCTTTCTTTCTGTATTTCCTTATTTAGCTACACCTTGGTAATAAGATGAATAAGCTCATCATTAGTTATGTAGCAAGCATTCTATTTTCGATTCAGTGCATCTCAGCTCAAAACCAATCCTTTGGTAATGCGGTAGATGCACTGAGCCGAAAACCTCTAGAGAAGGATTTTGATACGGCAGTTGCCAACCTAAAAGCTGTTTCGGTAATTAATTCTCGATATATAACTACCGGCGGCACCTTATCAAAAATCGACCTGTTGCTTAATCCCGTAAAAAATTCTCAAGAATTGATGAGATTAGTTCCGGGTCTATTTGTTTCACAACATGCTGGCGGCGGAAAAGCGGAACAAATTTTCTTGCGCGGATTTGATGCCGATCATGGAACAGATGTTCAAATAGCGGTAGATGGCATGCCGGTAAATATGGTATCACACGCGCACGGACAAGGGTATGCGGATGCTCATTTTATTATTCCGGAAACTGTTGCTACCGTTGATTATGGACTGGGATCTTATTATGCAGATAAGGGTAATTTGAATACAGCAGGCTATATATCTTTTAATACTGCCAATACCCTGCCAACCAACAAAGTACAAGTAGAATTAGGTACATACAATACAAACAGAGCATTGCTCTTACTCAATCTATTTAAAAATAATAGCAAATCCGGTGGCTATATAGCCGGAGAGTCTTATCATACGAATGGAGCAACCGAAAACCCTCAAAATCTGCGTCGGTATAACCTATTTGGAAAATATCAATATCGCTTTAATGAGGTTCATAAGATCACTGTAACCATATCGGCTTTTGATAGTAAATGGAATGCATCCGGTCAAATACCGGAGAGAGCTGTAGCGTCCGGCATCATTGGTCGTTTTGGTTCAATTGATCCAACAGAAGGTGGAAATACGGCAAGGTATAACCTACAAGTGAAATGGAAATATAATGTAAATCCGACTACTTCTCTTGAAACACAAACCTACTATACCAGATATCGCTTCAACCTATTTTCAAATTTCACTTTCTTTTTAAGAGATAGTATACATGGGGATGAAATTGAGCAATCGGAACAAAGAAATATAGTAGGCATTCAAACGGCACTACATCAAAAAAAACAAATAGCAAACCTGTATTATGAATCGATGTATGGTATTGGAGGCCGTTACGATTTTATACAAGATAGCCGACTTAGCAGTGTAGCACAACGAAATTTTATTAGCGATATAACCAAAGGAGATATACAAGAAGCCAATACTTTTGCTTATTTTTCTCAACAACTAAGCAAGGGCAAATGGTTATTGAACGTGGGAGCCCGAGTAGATCATTTCCAATTTGCATATACAGATAATTTAATGTCCAATACCCCTAAGGAGAAAGTAAGCAGTACCATTTTTAGTCCCAAGTTAATTCTACAATACACACCGAACAAGCATCTACAATTTTTTGTGAAATCAGGTAAAGGATTTCATTCCAATGATACACGTGTTGTGATCGCCAATAAGGGCCAAAAAATATTGCCGCCTTCTTATGGTAGTGATATCGGACTTACCTATCAGAACAAAGGATTATTAGTTACCATTTCGGCCTGGCATCTATTACTGCAACAAGAATTTGTTTATGTTGGTGACGAAGGTATTGTAGAGCCTTCCGGCAAATCGGTGCGTACCGGCATAGATATTAATCTCAAATATCAATTCAGTAATTCTTTTTTTACCACTATGAATTGGAATGCTGCCCGGCCTAGAGCTGTGGAAGAACAAAAGGGGAATGACTATATTCCTTTGGCACCTTTAATGAGCAGTAATGGCGGTGTTTTTTATAAAGGCAAAAAAGGCGTTTCCGCAGGAGTTACGTATAGATATTTGGCTAGCAGACCTGCTAATGAAAATTATACCATTACCGCTAAAAAATATTTAGTTCTTGATGCCAATATTATATACACAAGGGGGAAATACGAATTTGCATGCATCATAGAGAATCTATCAAATACAAAATGGAATGAAGCCCAATTTGCCACAGAATCGAGATTACGAAACGAGTCGACGGCTGTAACCGAGTTACATTTTACGCCGGGTATTCCTTTCTTTATCCGTACAAAATTGGCTGTGAATTTTTAAATCAAACGGCATGAATTTCAAAATCAGTGTATTTATTTTCTGTTTCTTGCTGATATTCGCTAACCTGGCCTCAGCACATGTAATTGTACAAGAAGTTGAAAACCTCCCGGCAGCTAATATTGTTTGGCAATATATTCAATTAGGGTTTAAGCATATTATTCCAAAAGGATTTGATCATATCATGTTTATTTTAAGTTTATTTTTCTTTAGTCCAAAACTGAAATCCATTTTTTTCCAATCCGCTCTTTTTATGTAAGCTCCCCATTTTTAGTACAGTTTAAAAGTAGAATATTTTCTTTTCATTCATTGATTTAGTTCTATCGGGTG
>JAIEQT010000420.1 GCA_019747455.1 Chitinophagaceae bacterium
TATAAATGGCCACGTTAGATGCTGGGAAGCCAGGAAGTACATTGATATTAGAGATTTTAGGCCCATTAGTTGCCATTCCTACACAAAGGTTATAAGCAAAATTTCCGATAGTACCTGCTTTTGCATTCATTGCTTCACCACCCGTATAGCCACATTTTTCAAAAGTGTTTCGCATCACATTTATCTTACCGCCATTAATTCTAAAAGGATCATCTACACTTCCGTAAATCCAAGAATCTTCTAAAATAAAAATACCTGCAGGGTTTGCATAGTATATTGAATAGGGGCTTGAGGAACCAGTGAAAGTTTTCATAGCTGCACTGATGGCCGCGCCACCGAATTCTACTTTAGTCCATTTGATAACCATCAGTGGACAGGTTGTGGCTCCAATAATACCCGTCCATTTACCTTTCAATGCAGGGTCTAGATTGGGATCAGCACCATAGGTATCGGTTTTCGCAACCCCGGGATAAGTAATTAAAATGGGCTTATTTTTTGTACCAACACAAATTAAAGTTCCTTTTACACCTAAACCGCAAGGAATATTTCCATTAGATGTATTTAAACCAAAATTAATAGTAACACCTTCCTGAATAACTAAGGTATCTGTTTGATTAACAAAAATATCCCCACAAACAGTATATGTTTTACCTGCTAACATGGTACCCTTAATAGCACCTGATAAACAAGTAGCTTCACTGATGGGTGTAACCGGTGGTAGTTCAGCTTGCCAAAGGTTTTTATAATCAGTAGCTTTTTTACAAGAAGATATTATCAACCCTGTTGAGAAAATAAGTATTAAAAAATTAAACTTTTTCATAATTAACAGTTGTATTTATTTTAATTTATATCTGAATCCAAACAAGAAATTCGTTCCATAAAAATCTTTCTGAATGATTATTTTACTATCGGGTTCCGTTTGTAAAGCCAATGCTCTTGATCCACTTGTACTTACGTAAGTTGTATAAGGTTGCTTAAGAAATAGCATAAATGGTGCATTGGTTATATTAGTTATTTTACTGTATACTGTAAACCGATTGGCAAGTTTTTTTTCGAAAGAAAAGTCTAATTGCGTAGTTGGGGCTTGCCAATAATTCAAACCCAAATATGGGCTAATAAACGAGATACGCTCTCCGGTATAAACCGTAGCAATTTGTACGTCTAACCCTATTTTAGGATTCTTGTAAATAAAAGACAGGTTTCCGATATGGTTAGATTGTCCTTGTAAAGGCCTGGTTTCCGAAACTCGTGACGATACAATGATGCCGTTACTATTTCTTGAAGAGTAAATTAAACTATCGTTAGTAATGGCAGATTTAGTGTAAGTGTAATTTGCTGTTATCCCAAACATTCCAAAATATTTGGTAAGTACCGCTTCGAATCCGTAATTAGTTGCTGTACCTATATTTACTGGTTGTAAATAAAGATTATTCACGTTAAGTGGCTTTACTGCCGAGATTTCAATAGGATCGATGATCCTTTTATAAAAAACACCTAATAAAATTTGTCCAGCATCGGGAGTATAGTGTTCATAACGGAGATCTAGATTATCGGCAACACTATGCTTAAGGTTCACCGGGTCACCTACTTCCTTAAAGAACTCTGCATTCACGCCATCAGGAATCAGTTCAGAAAATTGCGGGCGAGCCAACGCTTTGTAATATGAGAAACGAAGCGTTTGTGACTGGGTTAATGCGTATTTTATTTGTCCACTCGGAAGTATGTCAGTGTACCAAATAGTACCAGATTTAGCTGCAACATCTTTAGTAAGCGTAGTTGTATAGCTTTGATTAGTATTTTCAAATCTTATACCGCCTAATACCTCTATTTTGCTAGAAGGTATCCATTTACCCTGAACGTAACCAGCCGTAATATTCTCAGTAAAAGAATAGTTGTTTCCATTTAAGGTTGGGGTTCCGGTTGAAACAGGATTAAATACAACAGTTGCCGAGTTAATATTCGTAAAAACTTGATTTAAAACCGGGCTTAATGAGTAAGGATGATACAGGTTATCCCGGGTTTTATGCCTTATTAATCCACCTACTTTTAATTCGAAATCTTTTTTAAATAATTGTAAGTCTTTTGTAAGATTAAAATACCCTGCCAAGTCGTTATCGGTATTATGTTGCCAATTCCTAGTCATACTTTGTAATTTAACAGGAGCCAAACTAGAAGCTACAATTGGATATTGGTATGTATATTCAGCCAAGTCGGGAATATGATTGTTCGCAACTGAATAAACGAAGTTCCAATCTAACTTAGCAGTCGATGATAATTTATGCAAGCCTTGTACATTATTACTGACAATAGAGATATACTGCCACTGGCTTCTATAAGAATTATTAATAAGCGAGTTGAGTGCTACTGTATCCCATATTACCCTTGTTTGATAATCATCCAACCGCACAAATGAAGAAGAAAGTGAAATTTTATTATTGCTGTTAATAGTATAATCTAATTTGGTATTTATGCCTACACGTCTACTTTGAACAGAATATTTTCGAAGTTGGAGGTTTGAAAAGAGAGGAATATTATTCAATCCGGGTTGAGAGTTAGGCAAAAAGAAATTTGATGTTGTACCTCTATATATATTTTGATAACTACCAGAGATGATAAATCCTAATTTCTTATCACTCCCTATTCTGTTACCGTAGGTAATACCAAAGGTAGTGTTTAAGGGCGTGGCTTTATCTGTGTAATTGAGCTGAGCAACCGGAAAATCAGCTGGTGTTGCAACATAAGCCAATCCATTAATTTCTGCAGGGGATTGCTTATTGATACTGGATGTGCCGAACTTTTGATAGGTTTCTGTACTAAAAATATTGTTATATCCCGTTGAAAAATTTACTTGAAATAACTTACGCATAGGCGCATCTTTCATCACTAGGTTAATAGTACCACCAATAGCATCTGCTTCCATGGAAGGTGTAAGACTTTTTATAACTTCTAATCTTTCCAGCAATTCAGAAGGAAAAAGATCTAATGGGATAAAACGACTTCTATTATCCGGACTAGGAATTTTTATACCATTAATTAATGTATTGATATATCGCTTATCCATACCGCGAATAATGGGATATCTGGCTTCTCCGCTACCACTTCTTTCAATGGTAACACCACTTACTCTTTGCAAAACGTTAGCAACTGTTATGTCTGGGAGTAATTGAATATTTTTTGCAGATACAACATTGAGAACCTGACTGGCATTTTTCTCAAGTAGCCTAATATTTTTTTCACCTCCTGCACCCACACTACTCACAACAACAGATTGTATTTCTTTGACGCTAGGCTCTAGGCGTATCTGAACCGTAGTAGTTTTATTGGCTTCTATCTTAACTAATTGCTCAAACGGCTTATAGTTGACAGTTGAAACAAAAAGATGATATTCTCCTACATTGATATTTTTGATCGTGAATTTTCCATCCAGCTCAACAAGTACCGACTTATTCAACTCTTTAATAGTTACAGAAGCTCCTGCCATAGTTTCACCGGTAACAGCATCTGTAACAATTCCTTTAATTGA
>JAIEQT010000319.1 GCA_019747455.1 Chitinophagaceae bacterium
CCAGGATATTGAATTTCTGCAATTTGCGAACAGCTAATACAGAAACAGATTCAGGGTGAGAACGACCAAGTAGTACAGGTATTTCATATGCTCCAAATATGAAAATAAAATAGAGAAGAATATTAGGCAAGCTTTTTTGAATTAATATGGGAATGGCTACTCTAAAAATTATTTGACGTTTATTAGCACCAAGAGATTCTGCAATTTGAAAAAGATTATGCAGATGTTGTGTTTTAATAAGTCCTGTAAATAACAGTAAAAAAAAAGGGAATGATAAAAACCAATTTGTAAGTATTATACCTATACTGAATGTATCGTTTACTAAATCCGGGAATTGGTGCATGGCATTTGTAATGCCTGATTGAAAAGTAATTCTAGAAACTACTCCTCCTTTGGAAAGAAATTGAGAAAAGAAAAAAGCGGCTACAATAGGCGGAAATGCGAGTGGTAAATTAATTAGATAAGCGTAAAATCCTTTTTTTAGTAGTTGATAATATCGTAATGCCAGTAATAGAGCGGATGTAACGGATAATAATAATGAAATTATTGCAATAGAACTGCTATACAAAAATGAAATAGGGATTGATTTATCTGCAAATGCTTGTTTCCAATACTGCAAAGTAAACCCTTGGTTTAATACGCCAACCAGACCAAAACTGTATAACAGTGCATAACCTAAACCTGCAACTAATGGAATAATTGCAAAAATACATAATAGCACAAATGATATTATATTGCTCTTACTTTTCAATTACCTTTTTTCTAAAATCTTCAAAAACGCTTAACATATATTCCGGGGCTAGTTCTTTAATTGCATTTGATTTAATATAGGCGGCATCCAGACCATATTTCCTTTTAGGTAATGCGTCAAACTTATCTTGCCATTCCTTCTCTAATTTATCCATCGCTAATACTGTTCTACTGCCCCATAATCTGATATCGTTCTTTTTTATTTGTGCCTCCGGTGAAATTAAAAAATTGCAGACTACCATGGCTGCTGCTTTACTACTACTATTTGCTGTAATACCAACATAGTGCGTGTTTTGTATGGTACCCGATTGTAAAATATATGCCTTAGAAGTTGGCGTAAAAACTCCCTCATTTACTTTGTTGTCGATTTCCGCATCATTAAAACTCATTGTAAAAGTTAACTCGCCGTTACTGTACATTTTAGATACATCAGCAATACTCGATGGAAATGTTTCCCCCTTTTTCCAGAAATATTTTTTGTTAGTGTTAATCCAATTCCAAAGTTTAGGTGCATAAAGGTTGTATTTTTTTTCATCAAAGGCCTTATCAAGGGTATTCATGCCGCCTGCCAATTCTACTAACCAAGATTTCAATAGTGTCATACCGGAAAAATCATTTGAAAAAGTAAATTTTTCAGGATTAGCTTTCCACCATTTTTCAAACTGAGCCATTGTAACGGGGGGGATGCTTACTTTACTACTATCATAAATTAAGTAGTAAAATGATTGACCCCAGGGAGTCTCATACCCCTTAACCTCTTGCTGAAAATCATATCTTATAATTGGATTTTCAGCATCAACATATTTAAAGTTTGGTAGCAGGTTTGTGTACGGGCCATATAATCCATCAATTTGGCGAAGCTGAAAAAAAGTTTCACCATTGATCCAGCATAAGTCTATCTCGCTTTTTTGCTTTCCTGCTTCCTTTTCACTGATTATATTGCTTACAATTTCTTTTCCTTGTCCTGGTACAATGGTTAATGTAATACCGTATTTTTCTTTTACTGTTGGTACTACATATTCATTCATATATTTGTTAACTTTTCTATCTCCTTGAAACATCATCATTGTAATTGATGCACCTTTTGCTTTGGTCTCAATTTCTTGCCAACTTATATTTAAATTGTCGGTATCTTTTTTTTGGTAATTACATCCTAATAGTAAAAAAATAGAACCTGCAATAAGTGTTTTTAGTGTAAGCATAGTAATGATTATTTTATCTTACCAAATATATCGTATTCCAAATTGAAATTGACGAGGAGGAGCTGACCCTCTTTTGGTTATAGTATTGCTGCTTGGTGAACCAATTTGAACTGTATTATTAGCAGCACGGCCGGTAGCATATCCAGACAAATTTTCAGTATTCAATAAATTATACACATCTGCAGAAATTTCTATACAGGGTTTACCTTTAATTTTCATAATATATTTAGCACTGAAATCGAAAGTGGTAGAAGATGGTAAACGGCCACCGCCATTTCTTCTTTGTCCTGGTTGATAGTCGGCCGGACCGGCACCATTATAACTCAATTCACCGTTTCCATTTAAATCAGTTACTCCGCCATACTTGGTAGCATCTGCATAGTAAGTAATTGGCTGCCCACTTTGAAAAAGAATAGTGGGTGTTAAAGTTAAATTACTCTTCACATACCAGGTAACTAAACCACTTAATACATGTGTGCGATCGTTATCTCCATAACTATATTCTAAATCATAATTGTTATCGTCATTCGCTCTTACATTAATACCCTCTGTATCCGTTTTATAGCTGCTAAGTGTGTAAACAAAACGATAGGCAATATTATCGATAGCGCCTTTAGTTTTTGCTAAGGACATACTTATGGCTTTATATCTGCCTATACCTTTTGTTTCTGTCATAAATACATCTCTTGCTATACCGCTGTAATTATTGCCGCCAATACTCGCCTGAAACTGACCATTCACTGTACTAATAGGTACGGGTCGGGTTAAATTTGCTGCAGCAGTACTTCTAGGCACAGCAGTTGCAGGGTCGTTTAGTGTGTATGGTGCCGGTGCATTTAAATTTGTGATTCTGAATAAGTTATTAGTATTCACAATTGTACCATTTATTTCAAAAGCGAGGTATTCTGATATTTTCCTTTGATAACCTAAGGTAAATTGGCTGCTATATGGGTTTTGATATCCATCCGGATTTTTTATTCGGAAGTTTGCAGCAGATTGAGTGGCTCTATTACCCTGCGCTTGCTCGGAACTTGGTCCTTGTAAATAGGGAGGTGCAGAGCCCATATCATAAAAAGCACGGAGGTTACCTGGATGAGTTATCCTATCAAGATCGGCATTAGGATTTAATTTGCCGAGCCGTTGTAATTCTTTTAGTTCTAATTTAAAGTTTTCAGAATTATTGCTAAACTGAAGATTATCACTGGTTACAGAATATTTTATTTTATCATAAAATAATCCCCAACCACCTCTAATAATATTATTGTCGTCGATTTTATAATTGAAGCTAATCCGAGGGCCAATATTATCCCAGTCGCCTTTTGTTCCTCCGGCTTTAGAAAGATTATCATAATCAAAGCGTACCCCAATGCTTACGTTTAATTTCTTATTGACCTCAATGTTATCTTCGGCATACACATTAAATACATTTTGTGTAGTACCGAAGATTTTTTTGTCTAAATCTACCTGATAGTTGATTACCTGAACATTACTAGGTATATTTTCAATATCTAATTTACTACCAATATTTTGTGCTTTCAATGCATCCATTTGTGCTTGTGTTAAGCGAACAGT
>JAIEQT010000409.1 GCA_019747455.1 Chitinophagaceae bacterium
ATCGTGGAAACGGTGGCGGCGGATACGGAAATAAGTATTAATCCTAAACCTTACTAGTACAAAAAAACCTCGTTCGCTTTGGCGAAACGAGGTTTTTTTATTTATTTGAACTATGAAAATAAATACACTGGGTAATCCGATAGCAGGATGTATGCGTTGGGGTAAATGGGGTGCCGGATTCGATACGGCCGGTTATCGACATATGATCGAGCAATGCTTAGCAGCCGATATTCGTTGTTTTGATCATGCTGATATTTATGGTGATTACACAACTGAAGAAGAATTCGGAGCCGCTTTAAAAGAAGATAAAACACTTCGTTCTCAATTAAAGATTATTACAAAATGTGGGATAAAAATGGTAACCGAAAATAGGCCCCAACATAATATTAAATCCTACAATACCGGCAAAAAACATATTCTACAATCTGTTGAAAATTCTTTAGACAATTTCGGTACGGATTATATTGATGTATTATTAATTCACCGGCCCGATCCTTTATTGAATCCTGTAGAAGTAGCCGAGGCCATTCAATTACTTCAACAACAAGGAAAAGTATTATCCTTTGGGGTATCAAATTTTTTACCCCATCAGGTAAATATGCTGAAACAATTTGTGGATATTAGTTATAATCAAATGGAGGTGTCGATTATTGCACTGAATGCTTTTACAAATGGCATGCTCGATAATTGTTTACAGCATGATATTACACCAATGGCTTGGGCACCGCTCGGCGGTGGTATATTAACCGATGATACCCATCCAAACTTTAGGAGCATCAGTACTACAGCCAATCAACTGGCCGAGAAATATGCAACCGGTGTTAATGAAATTTTACTAGCCTTCTTAAACACCCACCCATCCGGAATTATTTCTGTAATAGGTACTACCAAAATAGAAAGATTGATACAAGCCAAAAAAGCAGCCGATATCCGATTAACCAGAGAAGATTGGTTTATGCTTTTGAAAGCAGCTACCGGTGAGGATGTAGCGTAGGCTTCGACTCCGCTCAGCCTACTGGTTAATAGCTGCTATCCCTGGTAATACTTTACCTTCAAAATATTCAAGCATAGCACCGCCACCGGTACTTACATAACTCACTTTGTTTGTAAAACCAAATTGATTAACAGCAGCCACACTATCGCCCCCTCCCACTAAACTAAATGCACCATTACCAGTGGCTTCTGCAACAGCTATGGCAATAGTTTTAGTACCATGCTGAAATTTTTCCATTTCAAAAACACCCATCGGTCCATTCCATAAAATGGTTTTAGAACGTTTGATCGCATTGGCAAATTGATCGCAAGCATTGGTGCCAATATCGAGGCCCATCCAACCATCAGGAATATTATTGGAAGGCGCTGTTGATGTATTGGCATCTGCCGAAAAATTATCAGCGATAACGCTGTCACTGGGTAAATGAATACAAACCCCTTTTTCATCTGCCTTACGTAAAATTTCAAGTGCCGTATCCAAACGATCTTCTTCACATAAACTCTTACCGATCTTACCCTCTTTGGCTTTCATAAAAGTGTACGCCATTCCACCACCAATAATTATATCAGTTGCCCGATCGAGCAAATTTTCGATGATCAAAATTTTGTCACTCACTTTAGCTCCACCAATGATAGCCGTAAAAGGTTTCTCAGCTTTTAGCAGAACTTGTTCCGCGGCCTTTACCTCTCCTTCCATCAATAGTCCAAACATTTTTTTCCCTTCAGGAAAATATTGTGCAATTACGGCTGTTGAGGCATGCGCTCGGTGAGCCGTACCAAAAGCATCATTCACGTACACATCTCCTAACTTACTAAGCTTCTCTGCAAAAGCAGGATCTCCTTTTTCTTCTTCTTTATAAAAACGCAAATTCTCCAATACTAAAATTTCGCCGGCCTGCAAAGAGGCTGATTTCTCAGTTGCCTCCGCCCCAATACAATCATTAGCAAAATGAATAATGATATTATTACCTGTAGCTTTATCTATCAAGACTTGTAATGTGGGAATCACATGTTTTAATGAACTTTTTTCTTCCGGTCCTTCTTTTGGCCTACCAAGGTGGCTCATCAATATCACACTACCCCCATCTTGTATAATTTTTACAATAGTAGGTATAGCGGCTTTTATTCGCGTATCATCTGTTACAGCCCTGGTTTCTTTATCAAGTGGCACGTTAAAATCTACTCTTATTAAAGCTTTTTCCCCGGCAAAAGAATGATTCGAAAAATGAGACATGTATAATTTTTTAGAATGGCAATTTAGATAAAATAAGGCATAAAAAAAGTCCCGATTACGCGGGACTGTATATTACGCTAATGTTGTTCTATTTGCTAATAAGCTGAGCGAAATATTTTACTGTTCTCACTAACTGACTTACATAGCTCATTTCATTATCATACCAGCTAACCGTTTTTACGATTTGCGTGTCTCCGTTAGTAATAACTTTTGTTTGTGTTGCATCGAATAAAGAGCCGAAATGCATACCAACGATATCGCTACTAACGATTTCATCTTCGGTATAACCGAAGCTTTCATTGCTAGCCGCTTTCATGGCAGCATTGATTTCCTCAGCGGTTACTTTTTTACCTAATACGGTTACAAGCTCGGTTAATGAACCGGTAATGGTAGGAACACGTTGTGCGCCTCCATCCAACTTGCCTTTTAATTCAGGTAATACAAGCCCAATTGCTTTAGCTGCCCCCGTACTATTAGGAACGATATTAGCTGCAGCGGCACGTGCTCTGCGAAGATCGCCCTTCGCATGTGGAGCATCTAATGTATTTTGATCATTGGTATAAGCATGTATGGTGGTCATGCTACCGGCTTGAATGGTATAGTTATCACTCAATACTTTAGCCATGGGAGCTAAACAATTGGTTGTACAAGATGCACAAGAGATGATCGTTTCGGAACCATCGAGAATGCTATGATTTACATTGAATACTACCGTTTTTAGATCGCCTGTTGCGGGTGCAGAAATTACCACGCGCTTGGCACCGGCTTTAAGATGAGCTTCGGCCTTATCCTTATCGGTAAAGAAACCGGTAGATTCGATAACCACATCTACGCCATGGGCGCCCCAAGGAATTTGTGCAGGATCTTTTTGTGCATATATTTTAACGGTATCGCCATTTACAACAATAGAATCTTCGGTAGAAGTAACGGTAGCATCAAAGCGACCTTGGGCGCTGTCGTATTTTAATAAATGAGCCAACACTTTAGGGCTTGTTAGATCGTTGATAGCTACTACATCGATACCCTGCATGTTGTAAATCTGACGGAAAACCAAACGGCCGATTCTTCCAAAACCATTGATGGCCACTTTAACTGTACTCATTTTCTTGAATTTTTAGATTATAAAAGCGGAATAGGGTGCAAATTTACATGGATTCAGGCTATACTGGATACTCTTTTAATAAAGAATCGAAAAAGTTTGGCTGGAAGGCAACGTACCCCTATTTTTGCATCCCGATTGACAAAAAATGCCCGGTTCGTCTATCGGCTAGGACAGCCCCCTTTCACGGGGCAAAGACGGGTTCGATTCCCGTACCG
>JAIEQT010000638.1 GCA_019747455.1 Chitinophagaceae bacterium
TCAATATGATATCTATTACCGCGGAATGTAAAAGAAAGTTGGTAGGAATGAAGCGCTAGTCGAGAAAGAATGGGGCGTTCTTCTGCTGCTGTTTTAGACAATTTAAAGTTTCGCTTAATAGCTGATAATAAAACGGGTTTGGCATCTCCATAAATATCATCACACACAATAGGATGGCCAATATGCTGCGCATGTACTCTGATTTGATGCGTTCTTCCTGTGTGTATTTGAAATTTTACCCAGGTAAATAAACGAAAGGTTTCGAGTACCTCATAATCGGTAAGCGATGCCTTCCCTTTGATATGGGTAATCATTTTAGTAGTTTTTCCTGGATGCTCCATAATAGGTGCATCAATATTTCCGGCATTGTTGAGCATTTGCCCGCTTACCAAACCCACATACCATTTTTGCATATCTCTACCGCTGAATAACTCAGAAAGGGCAGCGTGTGCTTCTTCTGTTTTTGCAAAAATGATTACGCCGCTGGTATCTTTATCTAAGCGATGAACCGTAAAAATATTTCCATAGTTTTCTTTCAGTATATCTTTTAATGATCGCTCTACACCTAACCTGTCAGGTATACTTAATAATCCTGCAGGTTTATTTACGGCAACAAATTCTTCGTTTTCAAGTAGTATAGCTAATTTCATGTGCTATCCTTTTTGTTTGCGTACAAAAGAATTATTCATGAATTTTAATAATCTTACTTCTTTTTCGTTGAGATAGCGCCATTTGCTGCGTTCTACATTTTTTTTAGTAAGGTTAGCAAACATTACCCGATCAAGTGCTTTTACATCATAACCGAGGTGTTCAAAAATGCGGCGTACAATTCTGTTTTTGCCACTATGAATTTCGATACCAACGATGTGTTTATCTTTTGTATTGGCATAACCAACGGAGTCTGCTGCTACAAAGCCGTCTTCGAGAGTAATACCTGATGCAATTTGATCAAGATCGTTTTTTGCTACCGGTTTATCGAGCGTTACCTCATAAATTTTCTTTACTTCAAAAGAAGGGTGGGTAAGCTTTTGAGCCAGTTCACCATCATTTGTGAGAATGAGTACACCAGTTGTATTTCTATCAAGTCGGCCTACAGGGTATACTCTTTCTGTTGTGGCCCCCTTGATTAAATCAAGTACTGTTTTTCTTCCCTGCGGATCGTTGGAAGTTGTGATAAAATCTTTGGGCTTATTCAATAAAATATAGACACTGTTTTTTTGTAGAAAAACTCTTTTCCCTTTTACAACCACTTTATCGATATCGGATACTTTATAACCTGGTTCAAAAATTTTGTCACCGTTTACTGTTACCTTTCCCTCTTTTACAAGTTCTGCGGCTTCTCTTCTGCCGCAAACACCACTGTGCGCAATAAATTTATTGAGGGGCATGGATTGAGTTTCGGGATTCGAGTTACGGGATTCGGGTTTCGAGTTTCGGGATTCGAGTTTCGGGATTCGGGTTTCGGGATTCGAGTCCACTTTTTTCTTATCTCGTATCTCGGAACTCGTATCTCGGCCCCCTTTCTTCTTCTCCCCCTGAGCAGCGCGTATAGCTTCTCCTTTCTCCCTGGCTTCGGCTTTTATTTTACGTTTCTCTTGCTTAAATGCTTCTTTAATAGCCGCCCCTTTTTTTTGATTGGCGAACTTGCTAAAATTATCTGTACGATTTTTTTTCATTATACTTTTCTATTGTATTAATCACGTTTCAACTAGCTCAGCGTGACATAATAACCTAGTAACTATCAACCTTTATTTGCGAGCTGTCCGCATGCGGCATCAATATCTTTTCCTCTGCTTCTGCGTAAGCGAGCATTTACTTTATTATTGGCTAAAATATTCATGAACTGCTGTACATCTTCTTCTTCCGGTTTTGTAAACTTAAAAGCGTCGATGCTATTGTATTCAATGATATTAATCAGGTCTGCGGGTACTTGCCGATAAATTTTAGTAAGTTCTTCCGCATCTTTAGGTGAGTCGTTCAAATTTTTGAAGAGAATATATTCGAGCGTTATTTCATTGCCTGTTTTTTTATAGAAATAATTTAAGGCATCAATCAATACTTTAATATTGTTTGTTTCATTGATAGGCATGATTTCATTTCGTTTGGCATCATTAGCAGCATGTAATGATAAAGCCAGTTTAAATCTTACGCCATCATCGCCCAATTTTTTTATTTGTTTGGCAACACCCGCAGTAGAAACCGTAATTCGTCGTGCACTCATGAACAAACCATCTTCTGCAGAAATACGTTCGATTGCTTTAAGTACATTGTTGTAATTGAGTAATGGCTCACCCATGCCCATAAAAACAATATTCGATAATTTTTTCTCGTAGGTTTCTTCACTCTGTTTATTAATGAGTACTACCTGGTCTACAATTTCATCAAAGGTTAAATTTCTTTTACGATCCATATAACCGGTAGCACAGAATTTACAGCTAAGGCTACAGCCAATTTGAGAAGAAACACAAGCCGTTTTGCGATCATCGGTAGGAATGAGTACCCCTTCAATTAAATGGTTATCGTAGGTCTTAAACCTTGTTTTAATGGTACCATCATTGCTAAATTGGGTGGCGTCTACCTTTAGTGCGGGTAAGCTAAAATCATTACTAAGTTTAGTTCTTAGGTCTTTACTTAAGTTACTCATGGCCTCGAAGCTATGCGCATGTTTTTGCCAAAGCCATTCTTGAACCTGCTTCAGGCGAAATTTCTTTTCTCCTATTTGCTCGAAATAGGCAGTAAGGTCTTCGGTACTTAAGTGCCTGATATTTGGTAAAGAGCTGTTCATTTTGCAAAGATACGGGATACGGGTTAAGGGATACGAGGCAAAAGATATTGAAACCCGAAACCCGAATCTCGAAACTCGTAACTTTACGCCATGAACGCTTGTTATATAATAGATGCTGTACGAACGCCCATTGGCAGGTATGGCGGTAGATTGAGTAGTATTCGTCCGGATGATTTATTAGCCCATGTGATTCAAACCTTGTTAAAGCGGAATGAGTCGATAGATCCTAATGCTATTGAAGATGTAATTGCCGGGGCCGCTAATCAGGCAGGAGAAGATAACAGAGATGTGGCGCGGATGAGT
Organism: Chitinophagaceae bacterium; assembly: GCA_019747455.1. Lineage (GTDB taxonomy): Bacteria > Bacteroidota > Bacteroidia > Chitinophagales > Chitinophagaceae > Sediminibacterium. The sequence continues at coordinate 3,089 of JAIEQT010000638.1, forward strand.
GCTTTATTAGCAGGGCTACCCATAAGTGTTGGTGGAAATACGGTGAATCGTTTATGTGCCAGTGGTTTACAAGCGATTATGGATGCGGCCAGAGCCATTATGTGTAATGAAGGGATGCTCTATATTGCCGGCGGGGTAGAGAGTATGACGAGGGCTCCTTTTGTAACAGCAAAGGCTGATGGTGCTTGGAATAGAAAAGTGGAAACCTATGATACTACTATTGGGTGGCGGTTTACCAATAAAAAGTTAGCAGAGATGTACCATCCATATAGTATGGGAGAAACGGCAGAGAATGTTGCCAGGGAATGGCATATTGGTAGGCAAGAACAAGATCTTTTTGCACTGGCATCACAGGAGAAATATGCCGCCGCGTTAGCGGCGGGAAAATGGGATGATGAAATAACACCCATCGAAATGATACATGATCGAATGATCACCTGGTTCAATAAAGATGAGCATCC
>JAIEQT010000247.1 GCA_019747455.1 Chitinophagaceae bacterium
GGTTTGTCGGTAACGTAGATCACCTTGCTGTTGGGATTGTAAATGCTCTCTACAATGCCGCGCACTACTACGCGACTCTGGGTAACAGCAATGCCTACAAAATTCACCCGCACGCTGGAGTAATTTAAAAACGGTATCTCCGCAATGCCTTCTCCGCTAAAGCGACCACCAGCCGAGGAAGTGACAGACTTCGTAATGATCTTAAACTTGTGGTAGTAGATCACATCATTGGGTGCGAGAAACTGCAGGAGTGGTTCGTTGGGTGGTGGCTGTGGCCACGCGTCTCGCGTGGGTACACCACAGGCAAACTGACCCACGGCCTCTTCAGCAGTATTCGCACGGCTCACGGCACTGTAGTCGCTGGAGTTGATGCCGCACGTTGCCTGCACTTGGTACTCATAGGTGGTGCCCGGTTTCAAATTGTTGATCTGCACTTGCGGTGTAATGGTGCGCTGCCCATACCAGTCGGTCTGACCTTGCTCGCGGTACTGCACCGAGTATTCGGAGTGGAGTGGATCGCCCTGCCAACTGAGGCGCACAAAGCTTGGGCCGGAGCCATCTGTTGAAAGACCATCCGGAGGAAGGCAGGCATCGCCAAAGCGAAACATGCGCACTTCACTGCGGACCTGGTTTTTGAAGAGGTCCCGGTTGTTGGTATGTTTATTCACTTTTCCTTTTTTCGGCAGCCTTACGGGCTATCCGCTAGATTTAGCGGCTCAATGCTTTATTAATTACAACAAGGTTAGTTCGGTCCGAGGTGCTGAATAGTTTATCTGGGTTATTTATTCTTGATTTTCTTTTCTCATCGTTTCCATAAAAAACAAATGTGTTAAAGTAAGATTGATAAAAATTATCCATGAACTTGAAATTATGCTTTGCTAAGATGAAATTCTTTAACAAAGAAAGCTCATATTTATCAAAGAGATTCAACTCGGTCTGTTTAAGTGTGCGGTTATGAAAAATGTTGTAAAATGCTTTTTCTAATTTATAGTCAAGCTTGATCTTAAAAAAACTATTTTTTAGTGAATCGGTGCTAGAACTAATTACACTCCAGCTTTTTTTACCATTCTCGTATATCGGATAAGAAACACTTATCTTTCGTTCAAGTGCCCTGCCTATCAGATTAAAATCTCTATTAACAACAAAGGCATCTTGTGCGTACAATCGGGAACTAGTATGATTTTTATCTACCTTATAATCATAATAAAAATGATAAGGAATATAGCCCACGCTATCATACACATCAAAGTAAACGTTTCTTATGTCGATACTAAAAGTATCCATTCTTACCTTAGGTTGTTTTCTTAAGTTATCCCTTGGTTCAGCAATTAGTGGTTCAAAATGAGAGAATGGGAGTTTATCAATTTTATCAGTCTTAGTATCAATAATATAGTAGATGCAGTCAAAAGAACCATCAGATTCATTGTACCCCGTCTTTATTAGAATTTTACTGCCGGTTGCAAAGGAAAAGATAGATCCAATCCCAACGGGGTTTTCGGTTCCAATATCGTCTTTATACCGATCATCGACACTTTTAGCATAGTCAAATATTACCTTACTAGTTTTTTTCTGAGGATCATAGAGATTAATTAAATATCGTTTGGAGCCAGTTATCAATTTATCGCCTATCAAATTTTTAATAGAGATGCTATCAAGATTAAAAATTTCTTTGGTCTGAAATTTTCCGGTATGCCTATTAACTTTTATCAGCCTCATTGGGCTATGAGTACAAAAGAAAATATCGCCATCTTTGCTAATTATACCTTCAGGCAATAAGCCAGATGAATCAAACCCCTCTGGTAAAAAGACAGAATCTGTTTTTAAATTCTTCTTGTAAGAATAAAGATACAATTTTCTTCCCTTTGATCGTTTTTCACCTAGCTTGTAATCAACACCAATCCAAAGATCGTCACTAATAAAACTAGGCATTCTATCTTTTTTTCTAACAAATTCATAGTAAGTCTCAATACCCTGACCGAATGAGCAATGAGCAGCAACTACTATGGAAAAAAATATATAACGATGTAAATTCATTTTCTTCATATAAGTTATTTAAGGTAGCCCAAATAGATATAGACTTTGCCTTGGCTTTTAAGTAATGTGCTTGGAAAGCCTTCACTTAATGGCATCAAGCCATTCGAATTTCCTGCCTGAACGACCATTCCATCGTCCAAAACATCATCTTTGTTCTTGATTTTATTTTCATTGTCGGTGTCAATAGGATAAGCAATAGCTATATGTCCTGCGGGGCCATCATCAGGTTTTGGTGTAGTTATAAATACCGGGTAGCCCATATTCGTGTATTCCCATGCTTTATCCCAAGTCACCGGGATAAAATCCTTTAGTGTAGGAAGATTTGCATGAATTGAATTAGCATTCCAATCTTTTGTTCCCCAAGGATAGGTGCTCAATCCAAGAGTTTGTTGGGTGAAGTCTCCCGCAAACATGTTGCATCGGGTGGGCTTCCAATTGCCATAGTTTTGTTTCCAGGCCATTGCTGGCATGTACTCCTCTTTCTTAAGCGTTTGTTGAAGCAGCATTAAGTATTTACAAGTGCTATCGGCATCTGAGTGAAAACCACTTGGAGAGCTTCCGCTTAGCAACCATTTTGTCGGAGAAGCCAATGGCCAATCGGAGACTTTAAGATCTTTATGATGGTATGTTAATTCACTAAGTCTGTCAATAACATCTTTTAAATTATCATACCTGGGCTTTTGCCAGCTTACTGTCTTATCAAAGTCGGGTTTCTTCAATAAATCGTCTTTTGCTTCTGAAAGTACTTTATTTGTTTCCAATATTACCTTATGTGGTAACAATGCAGCATTAGAGTAAGACTCCAAAATTTTTTCATCTTCGATTTCAGATGGGTTTACCAGGCCATTTTTTTCTAATGGAAAGAATTCGTAATAGTTCATATCGAAACCTGCGAAATCTCTTTTATACAGATCTCGATCAGAAAAACTAATTGATTCATCTTTAAGTTTATTGAGCCATGTTTTATCCAAGGCTTTATCTACAACTTGTTTTGTAATCTCCAAGGCGTCCTTCAAAGAATGAGTTTGCTTAATCTTCGTATCAACAATTATGTTTCCGATATACCTTACGACTACCATAGGAAGCTTGGCTTCTAAAGACTTGCTTACCCAGAAACCTTTAAAAACAATATTGTTGTTACTTGTGGTGTAATACAATAGAGTCAGTAAATCAGTTGTAACTGTTGAGTATATTCCATAATAAACAATATTGACTTTGGTATCGAAGTGTTTCCCTTTAGGTTTATACTCCTTAACATTGTAAGCAATCTGAGCCCTTACAGAATGTACATTGACTGTTAGGATCAGAATTAATATTAAAGAAAGCTCTTTCATTTTACCTTGTTCTCTATAAAACTTGCAATTTTTTTCTTCTTTTCATGAAGTGCGACCAGTCCTTCATAGGAATCTGATTTTCTTATTTCTTCAGAAAAGGATTTAACCCAGATTATGCATTAGGGGATTATCTGTAAAGATAACTGATTGATTTAATTAGATTTGGAACTGGTCTAACCAA
>JAIEQT010000357.1 GCA_019747455.1 Chitinophagaceae bacterium
TAAATGATAAAACAAAAAGAACTAAACTCATTAACGACTTAGCCCTTTTCATTTTGAAAGAAGGCTATATAGGCGTTAATATAGATTTTGAGGAATTAGTTGAAGCAGATGATGCTGTACTTATAAATTTTCAAAAAGAACTGTATGAAGTATTTCATAGAAATAAATTAATGGTATCGCAGGATGTAATGCCATTCAATGAAGATTATAACTACAGCGCTTTGAGTAAATACAATGATTATTTATTCTTAATGGCTTATGATCAACACACAGCAGACACAAAACCCGGACCTATAAGTAGTCAGAAATGGATTGAGGCGGCAGTTGCGCAGATGGTAAAAAAAGTTTCACCCCAAAAAATAGTACTTTGTATCGCAGGTTTTGGATATGATTGGCCCAAAGGTGGTGTAGGGGTAGATGTTACCTATCAGCAAGCATTAACCATTGCTAAAGTAAGCGAAGGAAATATTAAATACGATAACGATTCTTATAATTTATACTATCAGTACTACGATGATCATGATCTTTTACATGAGGTACATTTTACAGATGCTGCTACCAATTTTAATACATTACGATTTGCTACAGAATATGGTTTAGCAGGAACCTCGCTATGGCGTATGGGTAGTGAAGATAGCAGACTTTGGGATTTCTATAATCTCAACATGAGTAAAGCAGCTTTACAAAAATTTGACTTTACGGAATTCAGTAAAGTAGAAACAACCAATGATGTAGATTTTATGGGGGAAGGAGAAATATTAGATGTATTATCTACCCCCAAACCCGGCAGAATCAGAACGGAGCTAGACACAGCCTGGATGCTAATTAGTGAGCAGTTTTACGATGCCCTCCCTTCTATGTTTGTAGTAAAACAATCAGGTAAAACCAATGAAAAAAAACTGGTACTCACATTCGACGATGGGCCCGATCCGCTATACACCAAACAGATATTGGATATTCTGGCAAAGTATAAAGTGGTAGCTAATTTTTTTATTGTAGGGATTGAAGCAGAAAAAAATATTCCCCTGGTAAAAAGAATTTTTAATGAAGGGCATGAAATCAGCAACCATACATTCACGCATCCAAATATGGCAACCGTTAGTACACAGCGAGCATTGCTCGAAATGGATGCAACGCGTTTATTGATTGAAGCGATTACCGGTAGAAGCACTATCATGTTCAGAGCCCCTTTTAACGCGGATAGTCATCCAGAAAAAATGGAAGAGCTAGTACCAGTAGCATTAAGCAGAACAAAAAATTATTTAACTATTGGTGAAAATATAGATCCGGAAGATTGGTTAGCTACGGAAGATCCAACATACAATGCAGATAGCGTTTTTAATCGGGTGGTACGAATGAAAGACTTAGGAAATATTATTCTTCTACACGATGCCGGTGGGAATAGAAGCGCTACGGTTGCTGCACTTCCGCGTATCATTGAATATTTTCACAAACAGGGATATCAATTTGTTACTGTTGCCGATTTGATGGGTAAAACCAGAGATGAAGTAATGCCACCTGTACCTAACTATAAAGGAAACTACTTACTTCGCTTCAACTATATCTTAGCAGAATTTGGATATTATACCAACCGTATTTTATTTAGTTTGTTTATCCTTTTCATGGTACTGGGAAGTTTACGATTAAGTACCATTCTACTCTGTTCTTTATTACAAAGATTCCGCGAAAAGAAAAAAGCCCTACAGCCAATAACCAATTTCCCACAGGTATCTATCATTGTGCCTGCTTATAACGAAGAAGTAAATGCAGTAAGCTCTTTACATAATTTACTTCGGTGCGATTATCCGAACTTTACTATCATTTTTGTAAATGATGGAAGTAAAGACGATACACTGAATCGAGTTCTCGCGGCATTCCAGCATCATGATAAAGTTAAAATTCTTGATAAGCCTAATGGAGGTAAAGCGTCTGCGCTTAATTACGGGATCAGCTATTCCGAAGCAAACTTTGTTGTTTGCATTGATGCAGATACAAAATTAAAACCCAATGCTGTGGGTAAGTTGATGCAACATTTTAATGATGACCGTGTAGGTGCTGTGGCGGGTAATGTGAAAGTGGGTAATGAGAATAATATCATCACCGTTTGGCAAAGCATTGAATATACTAGCAGTCAAAATGTAGATAGAAAAGCATTCAGCTACTTTAATGCAATTACTGTTGTGCCCGGTGCCATAGGTGCTTTCCGTAAAATAGCTTTAGAAGAAGCAGGAGGCTTTACATCAGATACTTTAGCAGAAGATTGTGATCTTACCATTCGTATTTTACGTTGTGGGTATAAAATTGAAAACGAAAATGGTGCTATTGCCTTAACAGAAGCTCCTGAAACTTTACAACAGTTTATGAAACAACGTTTCCGCTGGACTTTTGGCATGTTACAAACATTCTGGAAAAATAGAGATGCTTTGTTCAATGTGAACTATAAGGTCCTTGGTTTTGTTGCATTACCCGATATTCTGCTCTTCAAATATATTATCCCCCTATTCGCACCCATCGCAGATTTGATGATGCTTATAGGCTTGTTTACAGGTAGTGCTAAAGAGATAGGCGTATACTATCTGGCTTTTGTAATAATCGATTTATTGGTAGCACTACTGGCTTTTTATTTTGAAAAAGAAAAAGCCTGGAAACTATTATTCCTCATACCACAGAGGGTCGTATATCGCTGGTTTTTATTGGTGGTTTTATTTCGAACCCTCCGTAAAGCCATTAAAGGCGAGTTGCAGCACTGGGGGGTATTGAAAAGAACCGGAAATGTAGTGGATGCCTCCTAAAAATGCCTTTACTTTGCAGCACTTTGAATAAAGTAAGTATATTATGAAACTCAGCGATATTATCGTATTAAACGAAAAAGAAACCAGAGGCGGCTTTGGTGAAGGGATGCATGAAATTGGGAAAGAAAACCCCAATGTAGTGGTACTCACCGCTGATCTAGCCGGCTCCCTCAAGCTAGGTCCATTTATTAAAGACTTCCCCGATCGTTTTGTACAAGTTGGTATTGCAGAAGCTAATATGATTGGAATCGCAGCAGGAATGACGGTGGGAGGTAAAATTCCATATACAACTACTTTTGCCAATTTTAGCACCGGTAGGGTTTACGATCAAATTCGCCAGAGTGTAGCATATAGTGGCAAGAATGTAAAAATCTGCGCTTCTCATGCGGGTTTAACATTAGGAGAAGATGGTGCCACACATCAGATATTAGAGGATATTGGATTAATGAAGATGTTACCCGGTATGACGGTAATTGTGCCTTGTGATTTTAATCAAACCAAGGCTGCCACAAAAGCCATAGCATCATATGAAGGCCCGGTATACTTACGTTTCGGCCGACCCAAATGGCCCAATTTTACCAAAGAAGATGGTAGTGATTTTGTAATCGGTAAAGCACAGCAGCTAAGTGAGGGTACAGATGTTTCTATTTTCGCATGTGGACATATGGTATGGAATGCCATAGAAGCGGGCAAACAATTAGAAGCAAAAGGAATAAGTGTTGAAGTCATTAATATACATACCATTAAACCTTTGGATACCGA
>JAIEQT010000554.1 GCA_019747455.1 Chitinophagaceae bacterium
GTTTACAAGGTAACCATTCATTAAAACACCATGAATTGGTTTTCTAAATTAACCGGTATCTTTAGCACAATGAATAAGCATGGGCTTTGTATAATATATCTATTGTTTTCTGTAGCGGGTGCTGGTCAGCCTACCCTCCCTCATTTCGCTATTCAATCTACCAAACAAAAAAATATAAAACTAAGCTGGCGTAACCCGCATAGGAACTGTGTACAATTACTCATTCAAAGAAGTATTGATAATCAAAAAACATTTAATACTATTCGCTCGGCCACCCATCCCGATATGCCCGAGAACGATTTTATCGACAAAAAAATTCCAGCCAATAAAACACCTTACTATCGCATTAGCTATACCCTCAGAGGCGGTAAAACTTTTTTTACTGCAGCCCAATCTTTACAAGATAAAAAAAATGGGCTCACCCATATAGTAGAAGAGCCCCCCAAACAAATTATTACTGCTCCCAAACATTCCTATGTAACAGTGCATCCAAAAGGTTATGTAATCATTCATGTACCCGAACTTATTAAGCACAGATACCACCTTATTATTTATGATGCAGACGGAAGTATATTATTCGATATACCTGAAATAAAGCAGCCTTCGCTCATACTTGAAAAAGGTAATTTCCTTCGTGCCGGCTGCTTCTCTTATACGCTTTTTGAAGATGATCAGCCCCTGGAAAAGAGCAAGTTTTGTTTGCAAGCAGAGGAGTATCCTTAGTCTTTTTTCATAATTTTTTACGTAACTTGTTCCTATACTAAAATTGTAACCATGAGAACTTCATGCAGGAAGCCAATTCAATCCTATCTATCAATAAGCCTAATACTTCTATTGATTAGCGTTGGTAATATTCAAGCCCAAGGTACTCGACTATTGAGACAGCCTGATATCAGTGCTTCTCAAATAGTTTTTGCTTATGGTTCCGATTTATGGGTAAGTGATGTAGATGGTAGTAATCTCATTCGCTTAACGAGTACTCCTGCCGTAGAAATGGAACCTCATTTTTCTCCAAACGGACAATGGATAGCCTTTACAAGTAACCGCAGTGGTAGTAACGCCGTATATGTAGTATCTGCCAAAGGTGGTGAAGCAACAAGACTTACATGGCATCCTGCCAACTCAATTGCCAGAGGCTGGAGTGTAGACGGAAAAAATATTTTATACTCTAGTGAAAGAGAAACAGCACCTACTACTCATATGCGCTTATGGTCAGTACCGGTAACCGGCGGGCCTAGTAAACTACTTTCTAAACAATGGGGCAATGATGGTAGTTATAGCCCCGATGGTACTAAGTTAGTTATCGATAAAATGGATCGCTGGGATGTGGAGTGGAGAGCTTATCGCGGCGGGCAAAATACACCACTAATTATTTTAGATTTAGCAACACAAGCAGAAACATTATTACCGAATAATCGAACCATCGATATTCAACCATTATGGATAGGAGATAATATTTATTTCCTCAGTGATAGAGATGGCGGTGTGGCCAATATCTGGAGTTATAATACCAATACCAAAGCCCTTACTGCTATTACTTCTTTTAAAGGTGCCGATGTAAAATGGTTATCTGGCAATGGAAAAAAATTAGTGTATGAGCGAGAGGGTTATTTACATACTATCGACCTTACCGGTAATAATAATAAACAGTTAGCCATTCAAGTAATCGGTGATTTTCCATGGGCCGCGCCTCGCTGGGAAAATCTTGGACGTAGAATAGAATCTGCCAGTATTAGTCCAACGGGCAAAAGAGCCATCCTCGAAGCACGTGGAGAAATTTTTACCGCACCTGTTGAGAATGGAGATGTACGTAATATTACCCAATCCAATACCGCCGCAGATAGAGCGCCTATATGGTCGCCTAAAGGAAATGAAATAGCCTGGTTTAGTGATGCCGGTGGTAAAGGCTATGCCTTAATGATCGCACCACAAGATGGTATGGGTAAAACAAGAAGTATTTCTATTGGCATTTCTAAAATGGTTTGGGAACCTACCTGGAGCCCCGATGGAAAATTTATTGCTTTTGTAGACGACGACTTACGGATACAAGTTATTGAACTGGCAACCGGAAACCTTACCACGGCTGATATAGGTGGTATCAATATTGAACGGGGCAATATGGGACTCACCTGGAGCCCTGATGCTCAGTGGCTCGCTTATAGTAAAACAGGAACGAATATGTTGCGGGGTATTAAAGCCTGGAATGTAAAAACGAAAGCTATATTGAATTTAACGAATCCATTTGCAGATGCCTTCTCTCCTGCATGGGATAGAGATAATAGGCATTTATATTTTTTAGCCAGCACCGAACTCGGATTAGCAAGTGGCTGGGCCAATACCAGCTCTCAAAATGCAAGAGCAGAATATGAGGCTTATGTTATTAATTTACGCAAAACAGATCAGTCTCCATTCAAACTAACCAGTGATGAAGAAGAAGTAAAGCCGGAGGAAAAACCTAAAACCGAAGAAGCCTCGAAGCCTTCAGAATCCAAACCAGCCGATCCGAAAGTTGCCGATAAAGCAAAAGCAGAAGAAAAGCCAAAGCAAACTGAGGCTAAGCCTAAAGATGATAAGGAAGTGATCATTGATATCGCAGATATAGATAGAAGAACGATCCCACTTCCCCTTCCTAAAAGAAATTATACCGAGATAATAGCAGGCCCGGCAGGTAGTATGTTCATCAATGAGCGAATCGCGAATAGACCCTCTTCTTTACAAAAATTCACTTTAGAAAGTAAGGAAGCAAAAGAATTTACAACAGGTGCTAGCGGAATCAGTATTTCTGCAGACGGTAAAAAAATATTAATGAATCAACAAGGCAGTTGGAAAATAGCCTCTACAGGCGGGCCCTCTGCCGCAGATGCGAAAAATGTAAAAACCGATTTGCGTGTGTACTTACATAGAGAAGAAGAATGGCTTCAAATATTTAATGAAGCATGGCGCTATGAAAGAGATTTTTTTTACGACCCCAATATGCATGGCAGAAATTGGGATGAAGTATATAATAGATATGCACCACTTATTCCTTACGTTAAACACCGAGACGATCTTACCTATATTCTAGACCAGGTAAATGGAGAACTCAGTGTTGGCCATAGTTTTGTTGGTGGAGGCGATTACCCTGCCGTAGATGCGCCAAGTGTTGGTTTATTAGGTGCCGATCTAATAGCCGAAAAAGGTCGTTGGAAAATTGCGCGTATATATAATACGGAAAGCTGGAATGCAGGATTGAGCAGTCCACTCGATAGGCCAGGTATTAAAGTATCAGTTGGCGATTATATCGTGGGTATAAACGGAAAAGAATTAACCGCCAACGACGATCCCTATAAAATGTTAGATGGTACCGCCGATGTTCAAACTACTATTCATGTAAACAAGAACCCTGCTTTTGACGGGCATACAACTGAAATTGTAAAACCATTGCGCAGCGATAATGCATTGCGACAAAGAGCTTGGGTGGAAGATAACAGACGATATGTGGATAGCTTAAGTGGCGGTAAGCTTGCTTATATATGGGTACCAAACACAGGTGGCCCCGGCTTTGTAAGTTTTAATAGGTATT
>JAIEQT010000410.1 GCA_019747455.1 Chitinophagaceae bacterium
CCATACCGGAAAAACTTGGATTGATCGGGTTTTCTAACTTAGATCTAACAGAATTATTATCACCTTCCTTATCTGTTGTTAGGCAGCCTGCCGGAGATATGGGAAAAAAAGCCGCCGAATTATTATTATCTATGATAGAGAGTAAGCGAGCCGTTACCGAGTTTCAAACCGTGGTATTACCTACTGAAATTCATGAAAGAGAATCATCTATCAAGTAAGCTTGATAGCTTGGCGGGCCAACAATTTCCATTCGCCTTTTTCTTTTTTCCAAACCAATAACACTTTCAATTTCAAACTACCGGGCTTACCATTATCATTGGTTTCTCCCATAAGGGTATGCCTTACCAAAGCTATATTATCAATAATATCGATTGTTTGTTGCTCTATACTAATGCTGATAAAATCAGACTTACCGCTCGAAATTTTTTCTATGAAGGCTTCTTTATTTTCTACAGCTCCCCCCGAATGACCATAGCTTAAATGTTCAGAACTGATAGCATGCAAAGCCTCACGCGAGCCACTGATCATGGCCGCATGTAATTGATTTACGGCTGCTATTAGTTTTTGCTCTGCTTTAGACTGGGCGTTGCCATTAATTGATGCTACTAATATTAGCATTAACAAAATCTTTTTCATTTTTTTCATTTGAAGTACCGAAACATTATTTAAGATAGGGTTTCCAGGAACCTAATACTTTATCAACGGTATAGTATTCAGCTTCTTTAGTTGATAATATTTTTGCCCAAGATACTCTTCCCAACATATTGCCACCTGTTCCTTTGCTATTGTATTCAGCATAACGAGCTGTTGCCTCATTCGCCGGATTTTTCCAATTATTCCAACCTTCCGGTATGATATGTTTATCCATCGTACAATTAATATATGTAACACTAGCTGTTGGACTCCACGGCCTGCCTAATGAAACTTTGTTAATATTAGTATCTGCTGTTAATACACATTCATTGAAAACAAATCCATAAGGAATAATACTATTTGTAGAAGCCGCAGTAACATGTGAATTCTTCTTACTATGAATTCGACATTTATTAAAATAGGCAGTGGCCGCTCCAAAAATAAAATCAGTTGTACCCTCAATATAACAATTATCGAAATAGTGCTTAACCCCACTTCCACTTAAAAAAAGCACATCTTGATTGCCGATAAAACTGCAATTAAAAAATGAAGCCCGGTTTGCTTCAATTCTTACGGCAACTGCCTGACCGGCGGTAAAGCCGGCATCGTTTCTAAAGCTAATATTCTCAGCAGTAAACCCATCTCCATAAATAAAGAAGCTGGCGCAGGTCCAGGTATTTAAGGTATCACCATTAGGCAGGCGGGTTCCGGCATGATTATTATATATAAGAATAGTACTATCGGCATCCTCCCCAATAAGGGTGATATTTTTTTTACTGGCATCAACTGTTACTAATTCTCGGTATACTCCTTTTTTAATAAAAATCCGAATGGGTTTATCACTCTGAGAAGGAGCTGCATTAAGCGCATCTTGCACAGATTTGAATTGTGCTTTATCAAATTTTGAAACAACAAAATCATAGTTCTTCTTTTGAGAAAAAATTGAATTAACAAACAACATGAAAAAAACAATATGAATTATGCGCATACTTATTTTTTTGTTGGTGTAATAATTTTCTTTGTTAGATCGAAATTTGTTTTACGAATTTCCTGAAGTACTATTTCAGCTATTTTTCTTGCCCCCAGTTCATTAAAATGGGTATTGTCTTCTTTACCATCAGGATAATTAGGATGTTCTCCGGGTTTGAGCTGTAAAAAAAGTAGTTTTGAGTTGTCTTTACCGAGATCTTGATATAATTGACGGCTAATTTCATCCAAGTCAATTAAATTAACTTTTTTTTCTTTAGCTACTTCGCGTACATAGCCACTATACGCTTCATGAGTTTGTAAAGCATTACCTGCATCATCAAATTTTCTCCTACTAACAGGCGTGAGCAATACAATATTTACTTTTCTTACGCGTGCATCATCAATCATCTTCACCAAATTCATCTTAAAAGTATCGGGTGTACTATACCTTTCTTTCTTATCTTTTGATTCATCATTATGTCCAAATTGAATGAACACATAATCCCCCGGTTTGGCACCATCACAAAATTGTTTCCAGCGTTTTTCACTTAAGAAAGTTTTAGTACTTCTGCCATTCTTAGCTAAATTTTTAATAGTAACTGTTGAATCCCAAAAATAGGCGAAAGGCATACCCCAGCCCGTTTCAGGATAAGCCTTGGTTTCTTTAACAGACATAGTACTATCGCCACAAAGCCAAATTGTTATGGGTTGCATATCAAGAAGTGTATATACACTCAGTAATATAGTAATTATAATATTCATTTTTTTATGATGCTATTCATATACACTTCTATATTAGAGTACCATGTTCCTTTTTTTATGATGGAGGCATCAGCGGCATCTTTCGGATTTAATCCATTAGCAAGCTCCCATTGATCTGGCATCCCATCTCCATCAGTATCTATCTGTACAATACCCGATTGTAAGGTAGGCCAGGCATTTACTGTTGCCTCATAAGAAGTACCATGCTGGTATCCGCCTTGCACATCAATATATTTTCCTTTTTTTTCTACTACATCTCTTAATATTCTGGTATCAAGTGTATCTCTTTTGTATGAGGCACCCACATTCGTAAGTACAGCTATATAAGCTTCTTTGGCTGATTCTGTAGGTAACGGTTCCACCTCAAATGCTTTGTTTTTTAAAACGCCGGTTTGCGCTGCATCGGCAGTATGCTTATCAAACTGAACGCCTAGTTCATTTGTTGCCGATACTTTTTCGCTTTCACACATATAATTATCTGCAACAAAAAAACTTCCAAAACCGATCTTATCTGTTTTAGAAGGATTCAAGATTCTACTGTAAACCTCTCTGCTAGTACCGGGACCGGGTTTATAATAATTAGCTACCATATTATAGTTACCCCCTTCTCCACCGTAAACACTATTATGACCCCAATTATAAATGACATTATTCCGAAAATCTACCAGTTCTTCAGTAGCCCCTAACCGAGCCCCGTTGAATCGAGGATTTCTGCTCACACAATGCGCAAATAAATTATGGTGAGCAGATAAATGAGCACCTCCCCAAATACCACCATAACCATGGTGTTCATAGTCCTTATCGCCCGTTTCAAAGTGATAGGAATAGTTTAAAGGTTCTGCAATTAAATTCCATTGTAATGTTGTACTATCTCCTCCATATACAGAGAAAACTTCATCAGTACTCCAACTCATGCTACAATGATCTATTATAATATGCTTCTTTCTTGTTCCACCAAAAGCATCATCACCACCATTGCCATCTACCATGCCACCTTTTTGGTATTTATCCCCCATACGAAAACGTAAAAACCTAATAATAATATTATTACCCCCTAATGATACCGGACGATCTGCTAAACAGATACCATCTCCCGGAGCTGTTTGTCCGGCAATGGTTACATCGCCGGCAATAACAAGATTTGTTTCTAAATGAATAGTTCCAGCAACAGTAAAAACAATGATTCGCTTTTCCTTTTT
>JAIEQT010000388.1 GCA_019747455.1 Chitinophagaceae bacterium
GCTGAAGCAGGAAACAGAGAGAGCCGCATTGAAACCACAATTCGGTATCCGCTATGATAATATGTTTGGTTTTGGTGGGCAGCCGCTACAATATACCGTAATGGGAATGGTACGGATTCCGATGGCAAAATGGTCATCCAGAATGAACAAAGCAAATATTGAAAGCCTGAAATGGAAAACCAGCGCCATACAATCACAAAAAGAAATGATGGTGAATGAATACAGTGGCATGGCGTACGGTATGAGGAATGAATTTGACCTGAAGAGAAAGCAATTGAAACTTTATGAAGAAAATATTCTTCCTGCATTGCGGAATAATTATAAAACGATGCAGTTGGGGTATGAGCAAAACACGGAAGAGCTATTTATGCTCTATGATGCCTGGGAAAGATTGAACATGAAACAACTGGAGTATGTGGATTTGCTCAACCAGGCATTGAAACTCCAGGTAACGATTGAAAGATTAATTGAAAAAAAATGAAACCAATAAACTTTTTACTTTTAGTTGTCATGATTATTGCTACGTATTCCTGCAATAACAATAAAGAATCTCATACAGAGCATCAAACAGCAACTACAAAAGATATGTTCACTTGCCCGATGCCGGAAGATTCTGTATTCAGTGACAAGCCAGGTAAATGCCCGAAGTGCGGAATGGACTTAGTAAAAATGGAAATGAAGAATGAGCATCAGCAAGACAAACTGGAATATACTTGCCCCATGCATCCTGAAATAATTAAAGATAAGCCGGGCAAATGCCCAATCTGCGGAATGGACTTAGTGAAGAAAGAAACAGACAGTAAGAAAGTCGGTGATGTAGAACTGGAATCATTGCTAAAACCAACCAATGAATTTGTTGTATCATTAATTCCCGTAACAACAACTGAGCAAAGAAGTGAACAAATAGAGATTGAAGCATTGGGCAATATTGCTTATGATACAAGACAGGTGGGAAGTATATCTGCAAGGGTTTCCGGCAGAATTGAAAAACTCTATGTACGTTACCGCTATCAGAAAATAAGTAAAGGGCAAAAGATTTTAGATATTTATAGCCCCGAACTACTGACTGCACAGCAGAACCTTTTATTCCTGCTAAAAAATGATGCCACCAACACCACATTTATAGGAGCTGCCAAAGAAAAACTTTTGCTATTGGGAATGAGTAATGAGCAGTTGAAGCAGGTCATTCAATCAGGCAAGCCATCGTTAACAATAGCAGTGTATAGCAATTACAGCGGCCATATTCATGAAGCACCCAACGGCGGCAGCATGAATACCGAAGCTGGTAATATGAAAGATATTTCTTTAATCACCGAAGAACTTTCATTAAAGGAAGGAATGTATGTACAGAAAGGCCAATCTGTTTTTACAGTTTTTAATCCCGGCAAAGCATGGGCCATCCTTAATATTTATGGAGATAATCAATCTTTAATAAAAGCTGGGAATACAGTAAGAGTTGTACCGGAAACAGCACCAGGCAAATACTTTACGGCTTCCATTGATTTTATTGAACCATTCTATCGTAAAGAAAGTAAAACACTCACGGCAAGAGTGTATTTCAATAACAGTGTTTTGAAGATACCAATCGGCAGCCAGGTAAAGGCAACCATCTTCGGAAATACAAAAGAAGCATATTGGCTGCCAAAAGAAGCTGTTCTTTCATTAGGAATGGAAAAAGTGGTGTTTAAAAAAGCCGATGGCGGCTTTAAAGCGGTAAAAGTTATCACTGGTATCACTCATGAAAAACACATACAGATACTAAGCGGATTGACTGCAACAGATTCAATAGCGGCGAATGCCCAATATTTAATGGATAGTGAAAGTTTCATCAAAGTAAAAAATTAATTATGCGATATATCATAATTGCAGTAATGGTTTTATTTGCTTTTGCAGGATGCAAAAACAAGAAGGAAATTCCTAAAGACCCCGACACTTATTACACCTGCTCGATGGACCCACAGATAGTAGAATATAAGCCGGGTAAATGCCCCATTTGTAAAATGGACTTAACATCTGTAAAGAAAAAGAATGGTGAGAATAAAGATGAATTGCAGTTGAGTGAGCAACAAATTCAGTTGGGCAATATTCAAACCGATACAATCCGAAACGGAACTATCGCTGACCAGATGGTATTAACCGCAACTTTGAATTTTGACCAGACAAAAGCATCGTCTGTAAGTTCAAGACTGATGGGCAGGGTTGAAAAACTGTATTACAAAAACCTTGGTGATTATGTAAAAAAAGGCTCGCCGCTTTATGATTTGTACAGTGAGGAACTGAATAATGCCAAACAGGAATTTATTCTGGCTTTAGATAAGAAAAAGGCTTTTTCAGCCGAAACTGTTATTGACTTTGACCAGTTAATTCAAAGTGCAAAAAACAAATTGCTGCTTTGGGGATTGAGTGAGGCACAGGTAAATGAACTGGCTACTACAAAGAAGGCAACAGCCACAACGACATTTTACAGTACAGCCAATGGCTATATTACACAACTTGATATTCGGGAAGGAGATTATGTAATGGAAGGCGGCACAATTGTAAAGCTGGCCGACCTTTCCACCTTGTGGGCAGAGGCGCAGGTTTATACCTCACAGTTGGCTGAGGTTAACAGCAACAGCATAGCTACTGTGCAGCTTCCTGATTTTGATAACAAAGAAATCAAGGGCAGAATTGAATTTGTAAACCCTGAAATAAATCCTGATACAAGAATCAATCTTATCCGTGTGTCAATTCCTAATCCGGGTAGTCAGCTAAAACCGGGTATGCCAGCTTATGTGTTATTGAAAAGTCCGCAGCGACAAACGCTTACTTTACCTGGTGATGCTGTATTAAGAGATGGCAAAGGTGCAACTGTGTGGATACAAACCAGCCCAAACACTTTTAAAAGTGTAATGGTGCAAACAGGATTGGAAAGCGACGACCGGATTGAAATAAAATCTGGTATATCTAATGGTGATATAATTGTAACCAGAGGAGCCTACCTGCTGCAGAGTGAATTTATATTTAAAAAGGGTGCCAACCCGATGGATGGAATGAAGATGTAAACGCACTTTATCCGTTTAGTGAGGTTCTTTTCCTAGAATAAACACGTATAAAAACATATCTTTAAGTTAGTGAAACACAGCCTATTTAAATTGTGCATTGCTGATGGTATGGCTGTTTATATAGGACGCCAGGTGCAAACAAAACTACATGCACACCATGCCCTTGAAATTGTAATGTCATTCAACAAACCTTTTTTGATTTCAAAAAATGGAACTGAGTTTGAAAAAAGTGATTGTGCTATTATAGCTGCTGACTTAATGCATCAATTTACCGGGCAGGATGACTTCTATATTTTCATTTATTTGGATGCTGAATTAAACTTCGCACACAGATTGGAGATATCGTTGAAACTTGAAAAGCAAGGTTTGTTTCATTACTTTGGGAATGACATTGAAGCAGTAAGAATTGAGTTTATCAATTGGTTTAATTTAGAATCAAATAACGATGAAAAAGTAAATAATCTAATCGGCTTGCTTGTTGAAAAGCTAACGGGCAGCGAAAACTCAGTCAATCAACTTGAAGAAAG
>JAIEQT010000316.1 GCA_019747455.1 Chitinophagaceae bacterium
TTCTTCAATTTCATTAGCATATAAGCTATCACTTCTTTTCGAATAGCCGGCTTTGCTAATCGTGCTTTAATAGAATCCTGTCCATCAGCTAATACCCAATCAGGTAATAAAGTACTTAATGATGTGCTGCTAGCTGTATAAGGATATTGATCTATTGTTACATCGAGCCCTTCATTTCTTGCTTTGATGATCATAGGTACCGTTTCTTTACTTCTACCCCAGTTTTGTTGTCCGCTTAATTTAAAATGCGAAATCTCAACCGGAATATTAGCTTCACGGCCAATAGTTAGCGCTTCTTCAATGGCTTGTGTTACGCTATCACTTTCATCGCGCATATGAGAGGCATATACACCATTATATTTGGCAGCAATTTTTGCAAGCCTAACTATTTCATTTGTTTTTGAATAAGTACCGGGTATATAAATAAGGCCGGTTGATAAGCCTACGGCACCATCTTGCATAGCTTTTTCTACAATGGCTTCCATACGCTGCATTTCTGCTTCTGATGGGTCGCGGTTAGCTGATCCCATGGCTGCTTTACGTACATCATTATGACCAATTAAGGCGGCTACATTGATGGCTATTTTGATACTATCGATCATAGAAAGATAGGATCCGAGATTGGTTTCTGATAATCCACAATTACCGGTTATTACTGTTGTTACGCCATCATAAATAAAATTGGATGCGAGCGGAAATTTTTTTTCATCCCCTTCAATATGTGTATGCACATCTATAAAACCGGGCGCTACAATAAGTCCTTTTGCGTCTATTGTTTTAGTGGCAGAAACAGTAAGATTGCGGCCAATACTTTTAATTTTCCCATCTTTCACAGCAATATCTGATATGTACCAAGAGTTACCGGTGCCATCCAGTATTTTACCATTTTTAATCAGTAAATCAGCATCTTGGGCCAATAGGAATTGAACTGTACAAAAACAAATAATACCTGCAAATATTTTTTTCATATGTAAAAATTACTTGAAGATACAAGATGCGAGACACAAATCGCAATCTGTAATACCGATCTCTTGCAATATCGTAACTTCGTAATATCGTAATATCGTAATATCGTAATATCGTAATATCGTTATCTTTGCCGCCCAATAAAAGATTATGCTGAATAAGCTGGAAGCCATAAAAGCCCGTTTTGATCAGGTAGGTATAGCCCTTACCAACCCGGAAATTATCAATAATCAAAAGGAGTTTGGCGTATATAGCAAGGAATACCGTTCCTTAGAAAAAATTGTAAAACCCTATGAGCAATACTTACGGGTATTAGCCGATTATGATTTTGCTAAGGAGAGTTTGAATGGTAATGATGAAGACATGCGGGAACTGGCTAAGATGGAGCTGCCCGATTTGGAAGTGAGGAAAGAGGAATTAGAAAAAGAGCTTACTAAATTATTAATACCCAAAGATCCACAAGACGATAAAAATGCCATTCTTGAAATTCGTGCCGGTACCGGTGGAGATGAAGCTAGTTTATTTGCCGGTGATCTGCTTGGTATGTATTTGCGTTACTGTTCCAAAAAAGGTTGGAAAACAGCCGTGGTGAGTGAAAGTGAGGGAACTGTAGGTGGCTACAAAGAAGTAGTGGTAGAAGTTACGGGAGAAGATGTGTATGGCACCTTAAAATTTGAAAGTGGTGTTCATCGGGTACAACGGGTGCCTAATACTGAAACACAGGGTAGGGTTCATACATCAGCAGCTACCGTAGCAGTAATGCCGGAGGCAGAAGAATTAGATTTTGAACTGAAGGAAAGTGATGTGAAAATGGAAACCGCACGAAGTGGGGGTGCTGGTGGACAAAACGTAAATAAAGTAGAAACAAAAGTATTTCTTACGCACGTTCCTACAGGAGTAGTGGTTGTTTGTCAGACCGAGCGTTCGCAGTTAGCCAATAGAGAAAAAGCAATGGTTATGTTACGTACTAAATTATACGAAGAGCAAGTACGTAAACAAGAAGAGGAAATTGCTCGCCAGCGAAAAACATTGGTTAGTACCGGCGACAGAAGTGCCAAAATCAGAACCTATAATTGGCCGCAAGGTAGAGTTACGGATCACCGTATAGGGCTTACATCCTATAATTTAGACGCTGTGATTAATGGTGATATAGATGAGTTTATCGAGGCATTGCAGGTAGCAGAGAATGCAGAGAAAATGCTCAATCAATAATTAAGAATTATGAGTTATGAATTAAAAATTCTTAATTCTTAATTCATAATTCTTAATTAAGTTTTGCTCCGTTTGCTTCTTCCTTTAACCTTAACTCCCATTTCCAGGCAGTTTCCATCATTTCCGTAAGGCCATATCTGATATGCCAGCCTAGTTTAGATACGGCTGCATCGTTATTGGCATATATGGCTACAACATCTCCCGCACGGCGCGGGCCAATTTCATAATTAAGTTTAGTGCCACTTACTTTTTCAAAGGTTTCAATAGCTTCTAATACGGTAACGCCATTGCCTGTTCCTAAGTTGAATACATCACAACTGGTTTCATTTTTGCCATCAAATAAATATTGGATAGCTAATGTATGGGCATGCGCGATATCTGAAACATGTATATAATCACGAACACAACTACCATCGCGGGTATCATAATCATTTCCGTGCACAAACATTTTGGGTAATTTACCAATGGCTGTTTGGGTAATGGCGGGTACTAAATTCATAGGCTTACCTACAGGCAATTCACCAATATGGATAGAAGGGTGTGCCCCTACCGGATTGAAATAACGTAATAATATGGTATTGGTAGCTGTAGCGTTACTAAAATCGCGAAGGATCACTTCTCCCATTTGCTTAGTGGCACCATAGGGAGATTCTGCTTTCTTTGTGGGAGAAAGTTCAGTAACAGGTATGGTATCCGGATTTCCGTAAACCGTGCACGACGAAGAGAAAACGAAATGCGGAATTCCGAATTCTTGCACACATCGTAACAAATTGATAAGCCCAAACATATTATTTTCATAATATCGAATGGGATGTTCCACTGATTCTCCTACGGCTTTATAGGCAGCGAAATGAATAATGCCATCTATATCATCATTCTCTTGAAATACGGCCAGTGTTTCATCGAAATTTTTTAGGTCTACCTTATAGTTCTTTATTTTTTTACCGGTTATTTTTTCAATACCGGCTAATGCAATATTGGTAGAGCGTGAAAAATTATCGATAGAGATTACATCATAACCATTTTCTATCAGATCAACTACGGTATGCGATCCAATAAAACCACAACCTCCGGTAACAAGAATTTTCGGCATATTTTAATTTATATACCGCAAGATAATTAATCGATTCTAAACAAATAGCTTGATGATATAATAAACAATCCCGGCAATAAAAGCAGATATAGGTATTGTAAGAATCCAAGCCCATAATAAATTTACAGTAACACCCCAACGTACAGCACTCAAACGCTTGGTGGCACCAACACCAATAATAGAACCTGTAATAGTATGTGTTGTTGAAACGGGTATTTTAAAATGCTCGGTAAGGAATAATGTTATAGCTCCGGCTGTTTCTGCAGCTACGCCCTCCAAAGGTGTAACTTTTGTAATACGTGTACCCATCGT
>JAIEQT010000273.1 GCA_019747455.1 Chitinophagaceae bacterium
CCACCACACTAAAAAAATGCCTAAACCCAAAAACAATAGGTATTGAAATATGGCAATTGCTTTTTTCTGCATGTAACAATCAAAGTTTATTTCCTTCTTTTGGAAAAACAATAACCGGTTTATATTGTTTTGCTGCTTCAAAATCCATGGTGGCATAAGAGATAATAACAACTGCATCGCCAACAGCGCCTTTTCTTGCTGCTGGTCCGTTTAAACAAACAACACCACTACCTCTTTTCCCTTTTATCAGATAGGTTTCTAAACGTTCTCCATTATTCACATTCACTACCTGAATTTTTTCATGTTCAATCATATTAGCCGCTTCCATCAAATCTTCATCTAGTGTTAAGCTTCCTACATAGTGCAAGTTAGCTTCTGTAATTACCGCTCGGTGTACTTTCGATTTTAAAATTTCAATTTGCATCGGGACAAAACTAACCAACAAAACGGGTATTATCAATTAAACGCACACCTTCTATATAAGCTGCACCAAAAATATACACGGCTTCTTTACCATCCCAGTTCATGGCATCACTCAGATCGGCTTCTTTAGCAATAGCAATATAGTCTACGGAATCAAATCCTGCTGCTATCAACGAGGTTTTTGCTTCTTTGATTAATTTATCATTATCTCCGGGCTTTAGGTTTTTTTTAACAAATAATAAGCATTCATATAATGCTGAAGCTTTGATTAAGCCAATATCAGATAGTCTTTTATTTCTGCTGCTTAAAGCCAGTCCGGAAGCAGCTCTCATGGTAGGTACTATTTCTATCGGTACCAAATTATTCGTAAGTATCAACATGTTCGCAATAACTTTACATTGTTGTGCATCTTTCTCCCCTAAAAAAAGACGATCCGGATTTACGGCCCGTAATAAACGATCCACCACATTGCACACACCTTGAAAATGGCCGGGTCGATGCTCGCCTTCTAGAATGGTTTCGATAAATCCTAAGGGGTAAGAATATAGATCTTCGATACCCGTTGGATAAAGTTCATCGGTATCAGGCAAAAAAACAGCATGACATCTTTCTTGCATAAGCTTTTGCAAATCTTCTTCTAGGGTAATGGGATATTTTTTAAAATCTTCTTGATTATTAAACTGAGTTGGATTCACATAAATACTGGTTATCACAAAATCGCATTGTTGCAAAGCCCGTTTAACCAAACTAAGATGTCCTTCATGTAAAGCTCCCATCGTTGGAACAAAACCAATGGTCCTGTTTGCAGCCTTTTCTCTTGCTATAACGGCTTTTAGTAGGGTGATTTTTTTTAATATGATCATATTTTACAGCTAATTAGCTAAAATACCTGATTGCGCCTATTTCGTTGGATTTTCGTAACTTTGCACACTTATTTGTGCAAGGTTTGACCAAAACAGGTGTTCATGTCTACAAAGAAAAGGATTTTATTTATCGCTACTGAAATGTCTCCTTACCTGGAGCTTACAGAATTTGCAGAGATTATTAATAAGCTCGCTATCAAAAGTAATGATGCCGGATTGGAAGTTCGTTGCATCATGCCTCGATTTGGCGTGATCAATGAACGGAGGCACAGATTACATGAAGTAGTAAGATTATCCGGTATCAATGTTTCGGTAGACAATGATGATCATCCTTTACAAATTAAAGTAGCTTCTTTACCAAATGCCAGATTACAGGTTTACTTTTTAGAGAACGAAGATTTCTTTAAGCGCAAGCAAATTTTTCACGATGATAATGAAGACTGGTTCGACGATAATGGCTTGAGAACCGTGTTTTTTTGCAAAGGGGCTTTAGAAACGGTTAGAAAATTTGGATGGCCGCCGGATGTAATTCACTGTAGTGGTTGGATGAGTGGTCTTATTCCAGCCTATATCAAAACCGCGTATAAACGTGAACCTGTATTTGGCAATAGTAAAGTGATATTCACCATTGGTCAAAATACATTTGCTGAGAAGCTTGGTGATGATTTTATGAAGCATGCTATCATCAATGCCAACGTAAAAGATAAGGATCTTGAGGCCTTTAAAGACAGTGATAACACCGCCTTATTCAGGGGTGGGGCGCAATATGCCGATGCTATCACTTTCGGATCCGACCAGATTGAAAAGAAACTGAAAGATGAATTTGCCAAAGTGAAGGGGAAAAAAGTAGTTCCTTTTAAGGGTTGGGACTCCGATTTAACAGAGTATTTAGAATTGTACAACGACCTTGCGGGCAAGTAACATGTGGTTCATGCGATTGAAATTTATACCTACTATTTCTGCTTTTTTTAGTATTGTTTTATTAACAACAATAGCTTCCTGTACGCGCATTACTTCAACAGACATAGGCGCGGGGCTTATACCCGCCGTGGATGGGGTAAATACATTTGACACTATTGTTACAGTTGAAACCAATACATTTCTGGATACCGATACAGCACGTATTTACAGGTACGATAATCAAGTATTGGGAGCCATTACCAATGATCCACTCTTTGGTAAAACTACTGCTGCACTTAATTTTGAATTAAGACCTACATTTTATCCATTCTTTATACCCGGGTCGAAAGATAGCACCGTTGTAGATTCTGCTGTACTTATTCTTAGTTACAAAGGATTTCACGGAGATTCCTTACAACCGCTTCGTTTAACAGTTAGTGAAATAAGCACGGCTACACCACTCAGTACTAGTATTAATTATCCGGCTGATTATCCGTCATTGTACCCTGTGAGTACCGTTAGAAATTTGGCCGATCCTATTTCTGTAGATATTCGACGACTTGGTGATTCTGTAATCAACAGATACGAAAAGGCTACTAATCAAATCAGAATCAAATTATATAATTCCGTAGCGCAACGCTTTATCAAAACCTTTGATTCTACGAATGCCTATGCTTCTGATAGTGCATTCAGTACATTCTTTGCAGGCTTTGCGTTAAGGGTAGATGCGGCGAGTCCGGCTAACGCCCTCTTGTATATTAACTTGCTGGACACTAATACAAAATTGGCTCTTTACTATAATTCAAGTTCAGCAGGCGCTACTACGCGAGATACCAGTGTTACTTATTTAAAGTTTAGTAATGTTACCAGTGCCGTATCAAATTTTGTTACCCGGAACAGAAGCGGTAGTGAATTAGCTAACAGACTTACGAATACTTCCAGACCAGATTCTTTGGTATATGTTCAAACCACTCCGGGAACCTATGTGAGGATAAGAATACCTTCACTTGGTACACTTACTAACAGAATAATTCATCGGGCCGAATTAATAGCGGAGCAGGTACCTGACGACGCTAATTTATTAACGATAGATAGATACATGCAAGGTCCGCGGATATTGTTACTGAGTATTTACGATTCTGCTAACGGAAGAAAAAGAAATATTCCCAATGATTATGCGGTTGGTTCAAATGGTCCCAATACAGCTACTTTTGGAGGATATCGTATTGCTAAAACCGTTCCCGGGTATGATCAAATCTGGAGCTATAATTTCAATATTAGCAGGTATGTACAAGGAATCGTAACCCGCAAAGACACTTCTTTTGTTATGCGGTTATCTGCCCCCACGAACGATTCCATTCACTATACACCTGCCTATCCAAATAATAATATATCACAAACCTATTTCT
>JAIEQT010000546.1 GCA_019747455.1 Chitinophagaceae bacterium
TTACGCAAAATTTTTGATGGGTTAAATAATATCAACGCCGCTCAAAAGGTATACAAACCACTTCTATTGAAAATAGCACCTGACCTTTCTCAAGCCCAATTAGACGATATTGTTTCACTAGCTTTTGAAATGAATTTAAGTGGGTTGGTAGCTACTAATACAACATTGGATAGATCGAATCTATCTACCATAT
Source organism: Chitinophagaceae bacterium (assembly GCA_019747455.1). GTDB lineage: Bacteria > Bacteroidota > Bacteroidia > Chitinophagales > Chitinophagaceae > Sediminibacterium. The sequence continues at coordinate 194 of JAIEQT010000546.1, forward strand.
CATTCTCCCAAGCAACTACTATTGGCATGGGTGGATTGAGCGGAAAGCCAGTAAGAGCAAGGGCTACTGAAGTTGTACAATACCTTGCTACCCAAACAAATAATCGGATACCTATTATTGCCAGCGGCGGAATTTTTACCGGATCTGATGCCAAAGAGAAAATAGATGCGGGTGCGGCGCTGGTGCAGGTATGGACTGGTTTTATTTACGAAGGTCCTGCTATTGTAAAAAATATTTGTAATTATATTGCAGCCAATTAATATGGAACATCTTTTTACAACAGAAAGCTTGATTAGCTTTTTAGTGCTTACCATTTTAGAAATCGTTCTTGGGATAGATAATGTAATCTTTGTAAGCATTATTATGAGTAGATTACCAAAGGCTTTACAACCTAAGGCAAGATTTACTTGGATGATCACCGGTATGATATCACGTACCATCTTATTATTTTGTTTGAGTTGGCTTTTGCAACAAAAAGGAAAACCGGTTTTCACCCTCCTGAACAAATCATTTGACCTATCGAGTTTAGTAATGTTGGGGGGAGGTTTATTCTTAATATACAAAACGGTTAAAGAGATTCATCACAAATTAGAAGGTGAAGAAGAATCGGCTAGTGGATCACAAACAAAGCCACTTAGTTTTGGTAACGCAGTGCTACAGATCATACTTATTGATATGGTTTTTAGTTTTGATAGTATTATTACAGCCGGGGGTACTGCCAAACATTTAGAAGTTATGATCAGCGCAGTTGTAATTGCCATGATTGTTATGTTTTTATTCAGTCCGAAAATTGCTGCCTTCATCCATAAACACCCAACTTTAAAAATGTTGGCCCTTTCTTTCTTAGTGATGATCGGCTTTGTATTATTAGTTGAAGGTTGGGATGCAGCAGGTGCCCATGAGCTCCATTTAAAGAACTATGTTTATTTCGCTATGGCTTTCTCATTTGGTGTTGAATTACTCAATATGCGTTTACGTAAGGCAACAACCAAGCCGGTTGTATTACGCGAACCCACGTTTGAGCCGGAGCATCGTGGTGATTCGGATCAGGCTACATAAATAAACTAAAAATTAAAACGGAAAGAGGCAAATACACCAAATCGGCGAGCCGGGTTGGTAACTATAGATTTAGGAGATACGCCCCAAACAAAATCTACCCGAAAGAAACGGAGTATATTATCTATACCGGTTCCGATTTCCATGTATACATTATTATCTAAGGATTTATAGGGATAGTTGCCAACAAAATTATAGGCTTTGTTAGCATCAGATAAGCTACCCACAACAGCTTTTGCAGTCCAAAATTGTCTGAATTTTAGCTTACGTGTGATTGGCAAAAAACGAAATAATCCACTTCCGATATTATGTTCTACATTAAATCCTGTATATGTATCCGTTAAATATTCGAATTGGTACATTAGATTGAATGCATATTTATTAAAATAAAACAGTTCATTGCCCGGCAGGATATCCAGCATTTGATAAGGTGCTGTACCAAATACTTTACCGCCGAAAAAGTTATAATAAAAATAGCCATAAGGTGCTAAACTAACATAATCAGATATGGTCAGATCCAATTTGTGGTAATCGTTTGTACTATTAAAAGCGCCTTGCCAGGCTTTGGTGTATTTCAATTCTACTACAGGGTATAAACTACCAAAAGAAGTACGCACAAAATTATCCTCAATAAAATGTTCTGCAAAAGCATATCGCAGCGTAACAACTGTTTCGAATGTTTGAAAAGGGTTTCCGATTTTACCTGTAAAAGAAGATTCCGTAGGCAGATTTTGTAAGGGCGTAAACCTTCTTCTATTTCCACTAACACCTATTCCCAAACCCCATCCGGTTTCTTTAAAAAATTCCATTTTAGTTTCTTCAATTCGTTGAAACTTAAAGGGAATATTTGGTCGGCGAAAAACGGTAGCAAATATATTATCAGTACCTAACTGGTCATAATATATCTGGCGATTATCCAAATCATTTTTATAGGTAAACTGTAAATATGTCCAGAGTTCTCTATCGAATAAATACTTAGCTTGAAATTTACCTTTCCATTCTTGATCATTGGTTCCATAAGCCGCGTAGCCTGAGAAATTCCATTTATTACTAAAGCCCCTGTTGGTAGCTATATCGAATCTAAAGCGACCTCCCTCCCAAACATTACCGCTAACCCAATAATACCAGGGGCCTAACCGAATGTTGCCGAAATCTTTTGTGCCTTTAGCTAATACTTCAATAGCATCTCTATAAAATACGTAAGTAGGATTCTTGTTCAGTGTATCAATAACTTTATAAACAGTTACCTCGTTTTTATCTAGTGGCTCATGCCTTCTTTTAACCCAGAATGAATCGGAATAAGACTCCCGATCTTCTGCCACATCTATTTGTAAACTTTTTTTATTTTTTTGTAATTGCGCTACTGTTGATTCGTTATTTACAATAATATTCGTGTATGTGGTTGTTTTGCGACCTTTGAATCCTAGCTTACCCGAACCGATTGGTGCTATATCTGCCACAAATTTATCTTTATAAATAAACCAAGTAGTATCATTGATTTTTTTAAATTCCTGAATAAGGGTTAAGCCCTCTATAAAATTAATATTGACTTCTGCAGAAGGGCGAAGTGTTATTTTTTGTACAGCAAAAACAGTATCAAACACCCAGCAATCCCCATCAAATGTATTTTCTCCCTTTCGCTTCCCGCTGAATCTTAAGTGCACTAAACGTTTTCCGTTCATATAAGCCGTATCGGCTAATTTAAATTGATAATAATTATCAGCATTAGCATTAAAGGGGCTTATATATTCTTTATCGAATACAGGTATAAAATTATTAAACACATTAATATTCTGATAGGTACCGCCAAGTTCTTTTACCAGGCTCTCATTTTCAACGCCATTTGTTTTAGTAGCTTTTATTCTTTCGTAAATTTTTTCCGGTTCCTTTTGAAAATAATAGTCGGAAAGCGTTTCAGAAAGATAAATAGGAAGATATGGTTTTGCTTCAGACGTAGAATCAATATAATCAAATACAAAATTGAGCGGTTTGATCAAAGCATTCTTAGATAGTTTGTCTTTATTTATATTATTAATATCTAGTTCTAATTTATTATGTATTTCATAGGCATAGTTTTTCCAAACTTTTTTATCGCTATGCAATTTATTGGCCATTATCTTTCGCCAGAACCATAAAGCCCTGTTATACTTTACACGCACAATAGCCTCATTGGAAGGTGGCAACAATTCAAGTAAAGGTTCAATAAAAGCACTATCCTTAATGGTAGTAATGGCAATGCGCCATACTTTATACCCAACACTACTTACTACGAGCGTATCTTGGATAGCTATTGTACTTAATTTAAAAATAAAATTACCGGCAGAATCAGTAAGTACTCCCTTTCCTGATCTTTTTAGTATTACAG
>JAIEQT010000238.1 GCA_019747455.1 Chitinophagaceae bacterium
AATTTAATGAATTGTAAACATAGGACGGGTTTGGCAAAAGTGGCGGTTATGTGCTCCGCAGACACATTTGTGGTTAATCAAAGTTTGGTTCTCCGCATCAACATTTGTGGTGAAAACGCCACCTTCGCCAAGCCCGAAACCGTTATGTGTCACCCTATTGAAGCATCCTGCACATATACAATCACCCATGACTTTGCCGCCCGACCCCACGCAATTTTTAGCACATGGCAAGGCAGACAAACCCTGACACAAAGCCAACCTTGCCAAGAGCTAAAAATGCCTATGCACAGCCCACCCACCCCGGCTGACGAATATCTATCAACATTTGTTCTACACTTCAGTAATACATCTTTACTCGACACCATGCCCACCCGCCACCCATTTGACAGAATTTTGAAGACTTCTGTAACTATCTGGTTAACAGGTTAAAAGAGCTGATGATGTTTTATATGCAATTAGTCGGCTTTGTCCTGACAATTGACCTATGAAAGATAATTTTAAATAAGTCAGCCAAAATTTAACTATGTTTTGTATCATTGTGGTCAGTTTTATCCTGACTTATTAACTATGAAGAATAAGTATATATCAACGCAATCAAATGAACTACTGTCCTATTTTAATGGACAGAGCAAGGCTTGCTTTGACTATACCCAGGCATTTAAAGCCTTACCGAACTCAAAAGAAAGTACCGTTCGGCAACTGTTAAGCGACATGACTAAACGAGGGCTCCTGATGCGATTGAAAGAAGGAATTTATTATATCATACCGTATGAACAAAATGCTGAATTATTTATGCCCGACTGGCATTTAATAGCGGAACATTTGGTTAAAGATGCTGACCATTATATCGGTTATTACTCTGCTTTGCAAATTCATAATCTGATTACACAACCTTCCCTGAAAGAACAAATTGTTGTTTCCAAACAACTACGGCCATCAGAAATAAAAATTAAGAACATTCCATTTCAATTTATATATCATAACGGAAAACATTTTTTTGGAGCAAAAAAAATATGGATAGATAACTTCAATAAGGTGCTTTGTTCAGACTTAGAGAAAACTTTTATTGACTGTCTTTTTAAACCCGATTATGCTGGCGGTATTGTTGAAATAGCAAGAGCCATTTATATCTCCAAAGAAAAAATCAGGTTTGATACATTGCTTGATTACGTTAAAAAATTTGATTCGCAGGCTGTAATAAAACGATTGGGATTCCTTTTGGAAACACTCGACATCAACAATAGCATTATTGATGACCTGCAGAAAATGAAATCAGCCTCTTATGTTGTTGCTGATACAGAATTACCAAAAACTGGAAAAAGAATCAGTCGTTGGAGCATCCAGCAAAATATAGAAACGGAAACAATTAAATCGGCTATTTATACATGATTAAACCCGGAGAAATACAACAAAAAGCCAGGGATGCAGGTGTTCGTGACCAGCAGATAGAAAAGGATTATGTGCTGTCATGGATATTAAAAGGTATTGCCCAACATGAGCAGCTTTCAAAGACAATCGTATTCAAAGGAGGAACAGTTTTAAAGAAAATCTATTTTGAAGATTATCGCTTTTCAGAAGATCTTGACTTTACACTATTCAATAACGAAATAAGCAATGAACAGATTTTTGAATGGTTCAAAGAAGTGTTTGAATATGTGAAAGAGGAAGCCAATATTCCACTCGCAATAATTGACAACAATGAACATGAAGATGGCGGTATCAATTTTTACATCAGCTATACCGGCCCATTAGGCGGACAAGGCAATAATAAAAAAGTAAAAGTTGATATTTCCAGAAGTGAGCAACTGGAATATGCTCCGTTAATGAAGGATGTGATTGTCGGCTATTCCGATTTGGAAGCACATCAGCTTTTATGTTATCCACTTGAAGAAGTGCTAGTAGAAAAAATGAGAACTGTTATGCAACGTATGCAGGCAAGGGATTTTTACGACATCTGGTTTTTATTAGAGCAGCATGACATGGATGCTGCATTCCACATGAAAGAGTTTGAGAGGAAATGTGCCAGCAAGAATTTAAAGCACTCAGATTTTCATAGCAAATTAGCAGAGCGTTTACCACAATACAAAGGCCGCTGGAAAAGCTCCATGAGCGAACAAATAAAAGACCTGCCCGACTTTGACCAAGTAGAAAGAGAAGTGCAACGACACCTTAAAAAATTGAAGTTTTAGCAATGAACAGTCACGAAATAGAGCAGAACGTGAAACGCATTATAGAGAATTTCTCGAAAGAGAATTTTTTGTATGATTTGTTGTTGGCTTATGGCATTTCTAAAACTTCAATTACCCGATTGAAAAGCGGAGATTTCAACCTTTCAAAAGTAGAAGGTGAAATACTGTATAAAAAGAAAATCTTCTTCAAGCAACAGCCAGCTGACAAATTGTTGAGTTCCATTGAAAACCTTGCCAAAGAGGAACGAATTTTAAAACACTCACCACGCTTTGCCGTTGTTACCGATTACAAAAATCTGGTAGCAAAAGATTTGAAATTGGGAAAGAACCTGGATATATCCATTAAAGATTTACCTAACCATTATGCTTTCTTTTTACCGCTTGCAGGTAGCGAAGTATATCACACTACCAATGACAATGAAGCCGACCGTAATGCTGCCTACAAAATGGCACAGCTTTACGATTTGCTTATCACACAAAATCCGGATGTTTACAATTCAAAAGAAAGCATTCATAACCTGAATATATTTCTTTCTCGTTTACTGTTTTGCTTTTTTGCCGAAGACACCGAAATTTTTGATGGCGATAGTATTTTCACCAACACACTCTATCAGCATACCAACGAAAATGGAAGCGATACGCATCTATTTCTCGACCGTTTGTTCGACCGACTGAATACAGAAAACGCAAAAGGCTTTCCTGCACATTTCACGCAGTTTCCGTATGTAAATGGTGGTTTGTTCAGAGACAAAATTGCTTCGCCTGTATTTACGGCAAAAGCTCGAAAGATTTTAATTGAATTGGGTGAGCTGAATTGGCGAGACATTAACCCTGACATTTTCGGTTCCATGATTCAGGCAGTGGTAATTCCCGAATACCGTAGCGATTTAGGAATGCACTATACCAGTGTACCTAACATTCAGAAACTGATCAAACCTTTGTTTTTAGATGCCTTATACGAAGAATTTGAAATCTGTAAAACCATACCGCAACTGCGTAAACTGATAAACCGAATTGCTAAAATAAAATTCTTTGACCCTGCCTGCGGCAGCGGAAATTTTTTGATTATTACTTACAAGGAAATCCGTTTGTTGGAAATAAAAATTCTGCAACGCATTATTGACCTTAGCCCAACTCCTGCAATGGAATTTACTTCCATTCAGCTATCACAGTTTTATGGTATTGAGTTAGACGATTTTGCCCATGAAATGGCGATACTTTCTTTATGGCTTGCAGAACACCAAATGAACAAAGTGTTTGAAGAAATGCTTTTTGATTACGGAAAAAGCAAGCCAATTCTTCCTCTAAAACAAGCAGGCAAAATTGTGCAAGGAAATGCTACAAGGGAAGACTGGAAGACCGTTTGTCCAATCGAAAAAGACGATGAAGTTTATATTGTCGGAAACCCTCCCTATTTAGATTATGCAAGGCAAGATGGGGAA
>JAIEQT010000441.1 GCA_019747455.1 Chitinophagaceae bacterium
CAATAATTATGGAGCAAAAAAAGCACTGGCAAAGTTTCGGAGAGCTGAATCAGTCGGAAGCCTATAACAAAGATGTTAATGACGAATTCAGAGAGGAGTTACCCTTTGTTGCCGATGAAAGCAAAAGTTTCTTAGAAGCTAAAGCGCCTCGTCGCGATTTCCTTAAATATTTAGGATTCAGCACTGCAGCCGCCGCAGCTGCTGCAAGCTGTGAAATGCCCGTTAAAAAGGCCATTCCATTTGCCAATAAGCCTGAAGATGTTGTGCCGGGTATTGCTAAATATTATGCTACCACCTATGTTCAAGATGGAGATACTATCTCGGTTTTAGCGAAAGTACGCGATGGTCGCCCCATTAAAATTGAAGGAAATGAATTGAGTCCGATTACAAAGGGCGGTACCTCTGCCCGTGTGCAAGCTTCAGTTCTTGACTTATATGATACTGCCCGCTTACGTTTCCCAACTATTGATGGTAAAGAAGTAACTTTTGAGGCGGCCGATAAATCTATCGCTGCTGCCATGAGCGGACATGTTGTAATCCTTACCAGCACTATTACATCGCCTTCTTCAAAAGCAGTAGTAGCCCAGTTCCTGGCAAAATATCCCGGAAGCAAACACGTTACTTACGATGCCGTTTCTTACAGCGGTATGTTGTTAGCTAACGAAGCAACTTTCGGTGTTCGCGCCATCCCTTCTTATAAATTTGATGCCGCAAAAGCAATCGTGAGCATCGGTGCCGATTTCTTAGGTACCTGGTTGAGCCCGGTTGAATTTGCCAAACAATATGCTGCCGGAAAAAAATTAGATGAGAAAAATCCTGAAATGAGTAAGCATATTCATTTCGAAACAGTTGCCTCTCTTACCGGCTCTAATGCAGATGAAAAATATTTACACCGCCCTTCTGAAACCAAAGCTATTGCTGCTGCTTTATTAAGTGCAGTAAATGGACAAGGCACCGGAAATATTACCGATGCTAAGTTAAAAGCAGGTATTGAAAAAGCGGCTAAAGCCCTCAATACCAATAAAGGCGCGGCTTTAGTAGTGGCCGGTAGTAATGATGTAAATGTTCAAATCATCGTTAATGCCATTAATAATGCCATCGGTGCAAATGGTACCACTATCAACTTTGGCGAAACGATTAATACCCGTCAGGGTGTAGATGCCGACTTTGCGAAGCTTATAGATGAAATGAACGCCGGTGCTGTTGGTACTTTAATTGTGTATGGCGCAAACCCTGCTTATAGCTGGTTTGATGCTGATAAATTTAAAGCAGCACTCAAAAAAGTAAAAACGACTATTTCTTTCAACGGTAAAGTAGATGAAACTACTGAACTGTGTAAATATGCATTACCCGATAATCATTTCCTAGAAAGCTGGGGTGATGCAGAAGCAAAGTCAGGCTACTATTCTTTCCTTCAACCTACTATCTATCCTTTGTTCAAAACTCGTCAATGGCAAGATAGCCTGTTGAAATGGAGTGGTGCAACGGAAGATTATTTAGCCTTTCTTAAAAATTTCTGGGCTACTAAATTAGGCGGTGTTGCCGGATGGGATAAAGCTTTGCAAGATGGGGTATTGAACCCAGCTGCTACAATTGTAAAAGCAGCAAACTTTAATGGTGCCGCAGTTGCGGGAGCTCTTGCGTCTACCGGTAAAAAGGGTGGTGCTATTGAATTAGTATTATATGAAAAAGTAGGTATCGGTGCCGGACAAGGTGCTTCTAACCCATGGTTACAAGAGTTGCCGGATCCTGTTACCAGAGCTACCTGGGATAACTATGTAATTGTTTCTCCTGCTTTAGCTAAAACCTTGTTGGGTATAGATTTGAACAATGGCGGACAAGCAGATGCATACGAAGTAAATCCGCCTAAAAAAGTAGTTAAGGTTACTGTTGGAAATAAATCTATTGAACTTCCAGCCTTAATTATTCCGGGAACAGAAGCCAATACTATTGGTATTGCAGTAGGTTATGGAAGAAGTGAGAATATCGGTAAAGCTGCCGCCGGAGTTGGTAAGAATGCCTTTGCATTAGCCAGTTTAAGTAATGGTACCGTTAACTTCAGCAATGATAATGTAACGATAACTGTAACGGGCGAAAAATACCCAGTTGCCTTAACACAAACACATAGCCGTTACGATACTAGCCAAGGTAATCGTACTGAAGTAGTGAAAGAACTTTCGCTTGCTGCTTATAAACATCACCCTACTGAAATCCGCGAAGAGCGTCAGAAAGAATTAGAGCCATGGGGTGGATTAGAAAAATTTGAATCTCAAGGAACTATTTATCCGGTGTATGATCGTCCGGGTATTAAATGGGGCATGAGTGTGGACCTCAATACCTGTAATGGTTGCGGTGCTTGCGTGGTAGCATGTAATGCGGAGAATAACGTATCTGTTGTTGGTAAGCCCGAAGTATTACGCGGACATGAAATGCATTGGTTACGTATCGATCGTTATTATAGTGGGGATATGGAAAATCCGAATGTGGTTTTCCAACCGTTAATGTGTCAGCACTGCGATAATGCACCTTGCGAAAACGTTTGTCCGGTAGCAGCTACCAACCATAGCAGTGAAGGATTGAACCAAATGACTTATAACCGTTGTATCGGTACAAGATATTGTGCGAATAACTGTCCGTTTAAAGTTCGTCGCTTTAACTGGGCCGATTATACAGGAGCTGATAGCTTCCCGGATAATCAGAATGGTATCGTAAATGATGTGGTATTAAACATGAGCGACGATTTAACCCGTATGGTGTTGAATCCGGATGTTACAGTTCGTTCTCGTGGTGTAATTGAAAAATGTTCTTTCTGCGTACAACGTTTACAAGAAGGAAAATTAAAAGCGAAAAAAGATAGTCGCCCGTTGAGTGATAGCGATATAAAAGTAGCTTGTCAGCAAGCCTGCCCAACAAATGCTATTACTTTCGGTAATGCTAATAGTAAAGAGAGTGCTATTACGATGGTGAGAAAAGAAAATCCTAATCGTCAGTTCTATGTACTCGAGCAATTACACGTATTACCCGGGGTTACTTATTTAGCCAAAGTGCGTAATGCCGATGATGAACACGAGGGTAAAGAAGCACATGGTGAGAAAAAAGAACACGCAGAAAAAGAGCACGCATAATTAAATAAAGAAGAGATGCATTTAAAGTACGAATCACAGCTTAGGAAACCGTTGGTGTACGGCGATAAAACCTACAAACAGGTTACAGAAGATATCGTTCGCCCCATCGAAGCTAAGCCAACACGCTTATGGTATATCGGTTTCTATATTTCTGTGGCATTATTAATGTTTGGTGTATACAGCGTTTACCGGGAGGTTACTTATGGCATTGGCCAGTGGAACCTGAATAAAACAGTGGGTTGGGGATGGGATATCACCAACTTCGTTTGGTGGGTAGGTATTGGTCACGCTGGTACGCTTATCTCTGCCATCTTATTACTATTCCGCCAGGGATGGAGAACCGGCGTAAACCGCGCAGCAGAAGCGATGACGATCTTCGCGGTAATGTGTGCCGGTCAGTTCCCGATCTTCCACATGGGTCGTGTATGGATGGCTTTCTTTGTATTACCCTATCCTAACTCTCGCGGTCCGCTTTGGGTGAACTTCAACTCACCACTATTGTGGGATGTATTCGCAATCTCTACTTACTTCACCGTATCA
>JAIEQT010000023.1 GCA_019747455.1 Chitinophagaceae bacterium
CGCTATAGCAAACCCTTTGAGAAAGAGGGTATCAATGTAAATTTTGTGGAACCCGATGCCAAAAAAATTATCGTTCGTACCTATGAGCGGGGCGTTGAAGACGAAACCTATAGCTGTGGCACTGGCGTTACTGCAGCGGCCCTCGTATTCGCGCATAATGAAAATGGTTTTAATAGAGTAGAAATTGAAACCAAAGGCGGACATCTAGCTGTTGAATTTGATAAGGTTGGGGATCAGCAATTTGAAAATATATGGTTATGCGGCCCTGCAACCTTTGTATTCAAGGCTACTATAGAAATTCCCACCGACCATTGACCATTGACCATTGACCATTGACTAATGACTAATGACTAACTAATGATTCAGTACTTTAAGAATATAGACGGGCAAACCAAAGAGATAGACAAACCTGAAATGGGTACTTGGGTAAACTTAGTTCCCCCCTTCAAAGAAGAAGAATTTATTGAGTTAAGCAATTCACTGGAAATCCCTATTGAATTCTTAAGAGATTCATTAGATATTGATGAACGACCCCGCTATGAGGTAGATGATAATGTAAAGATTGTGATCATCAAAACCCCAACTGAAAATAACTCGTTTAATGATAGTGATGCTTTTTATATTACCATACCCATTTGTATTATCTTAACACATAACCAAATCGTTACTGTCAACTCTTTCGATAATGGTGCGATTAAAAAATTCCTGAATACTTTTCAAAAAAGGCACCCCGATAAACGTAACATGATGGTGCTGAAGGTTTTTGAAAAAGTGGTACAAACTTTTTTGGAATCTCTAAAAGAAATCAACCATAGCCGTAATCAATATGAACAAAGTTTATATGATAGTAATAGTAATGTAGACCTATTGAAACTGATGCGTGTACAAAAGAGTTTGGTATACTTTGTTACGGCGCTACGCAGCAATGAAATGTTGATGATGAAAATGGAAAGAACCAATTTCTTAGGTTTAACAGAAGAAGAACGAGAATTTTTACAGGATTTAATTGTAGATACCAGTCAGGCTTTAGAAATGGCGAATATCTATACCAATATTCTGAGCAGTACAATGGATGCTTTTGCCAGTATCATAAGTAATAATTTGAATAATGTAATGAAACGACTTACTTCCATTACCATTATTCTTTCTTTACCTATTTTGGTAACAAGTATTTATGGGATGAATGTGGATATTCCTTATCAGCATTCCAATCATGCATTTTATATCCCCGTAATTTTATCACTTGTTGTATCCGGCATTATAGGGGGATATTTTTTGAAAAAGAAATGGTTTTAGTATGGCATTATTCAATGTTAGGGTATATGGTATTCTATTTGATGAATCGAAAAGATTATTGGTAAGTGATGAGTTTATTCGAGGTCAATTCTATACAAAACTTCCGGGTGGTGGTTTGGAAATAGGCGAAGGAACGCGTGATTGTTTAGCCAGAGAGTTTAAAGAAGAAACAGGTTTAACGGTAACTGTGGGTAAGCATCTTTACACAACTGATTTTTTTCAAATTTCTGCATTCAACAATAAAGATCAGATCATTTCTATTTACTATGAGGTGATTGCCAAAGACCTATCAGGCTTGTATACTAAAACTGCCGCTTTTGATTTTTCCCCCGAACAAATAGCCGATCCTACTAAGGAGGCCGAAGTTTTCAGATGGATTGATTGGGAAGTCCTTAGCGAGGATACTATGAGCCTTCCTATAGATAAGGTTGTTATAAAACTATTGAAGCAAAATTCCTAACCCTGCTTTACCGCTCAACGATACTTTCCCATTATCGAATAAAATACCGGATGCCATATCTTCTTTTAATAAAAGTGGGCCATCCATATCTACATAATCCAGTTGCGGAAGAAAATGAGCGATTGCAGCGGAGCCAATTGTAGACTCATTCATACTGCCCATCATTATTTTTAACCCGAGCGATCTTGCTTCCTTAATCATTCTCAAAGCGGGTGTAATACCACTACATTTTGTTAGTTTAATATTGATACCATGAAAATGATCAACACATTTTTTAACATCGCGCTCAAAAACACAGCTTTCATCTGCTAATAAGGGAATTGGTGAGGCTGCAAATAATTTCTGCATACCTTCCCAGTTATCTTTTGCGAGTGGTTGTTCTATAAATTCAACCCCAAGATCAGCTAATTGTGGTATTTTGATAAGTGCTTCTTCTACTTTCCATCCTGCATTGGCATCTACCCGAAATATAGCGTTCGTGTGTTTTCTTAACGCTTGCATAATGGCAATATCATCAGGGGTGCCGAGCTTGATCTTGTAAATTGGCCATGGCTTTGCTTTCATTTTTGCCACCATTACATCTATATTATCGATACCAATTGTATAATCACATAAGGGCATATCATCTCTCCACTCAGTACTCCATAACTGATAGAGTGGTTTGGATTTCATTTGTCCAAATAAATCCCAGCAAGCCATATCCAAGGCACAAACTAAAAAAGGATTATTCGGAAAAAGATGATGTAGGTAATGCCAATATCTTTCAGGTTCCGTCAATGCAAATTTCTCAACCATTTTTTTCTTGCCTTCTAAATCGGCAATCATTTGATCAACAGAAATATCATAATAGGCAATTGCGGGCGCCTCTCCAAGGCCTGTAAACGGTCCTAATCCAAGCTGAACAATCAACGCTGGTTGGTGTGTTTTTGTTCTGCCATTGGATATCGTAAATGGATACTCGAAGGGCAGATTGGAGGAAGTGTATTGAACTGTCAAATTAAATGATTTTATCTTCCCGATGCTTTTATAAGAGCCAATAAAGTTTCATTAAAAGCTTTTGCCTGCATAAGTTCTCCAACGGTTTTGTGCATGCGATACTGCCAGTAATGATTAGGATTAGCCGGTACATTAATGCGCTCATCATCAGGATTTTCTCTTCTCACTTCTTCATCTATGCCCATAATATCTTGTAGTTGAAAAATACTCCACATAGCAGGAGAATACAAATGCTGAACTACAATGGATTTATTGATCCAGGCTTCACAATAAAATGGTGCATCGCCCCATTGTCCGAGCTCCTGGTTATAAAACCGCTGTATTTTAGCTTTATCTTCTTCCCACCAACCCCTTATGGTACTCATGTCGTGTGTTGAGGGTGTTACCACACTCAAATATGGTGCATCATTCGGATGGAAGAATTCACGCTTAGCATCTTTAGGCATCCGTTGAATTTCTAAGCTGAGTAATCCTAATTGCTTCATCACATCAGGAACGCAAGCAGATACTAGCCCTAAGTCTTCGCCACAAACGATCATATTGGTAACCCGCTTTAACGCCGGCAGCTTTTGCATGGCTTCTTTCATCCAAAAATCATCCTGTCTACGGAAGAAATAGTTTACATACAATTCCTTTAATTGCTGCTGTGTATCTGATGCCAAGTATTGGAATGAGGTGGTATGCTCAATACCAAATCTAAAATGAAAATTTTGTCCATCCCCATTGATATCAAATAAAATAACGTTACTTATAAGATCAAATAAGCCTTTTTTGATCTTTGTGTGATGCTCATCTTGTTCCAATAAAGCAAAGTGATCTTCAACCTTACGTTGTGTGTTAAACGCAGGCTTTAATATATAGGTATCGCCCTCGGATCTATCTAAAAACAAATCTTTTACTAATTCATTATCATATCCGAA
>JAIEQT010000337.1 GCA_019747455.1 Chitinophagaceae bacterium
TAAACTTAAAACGCTCGTCCCTAAAGGCTTTGGTTAAGAGGGCAGCATTGGAGGAGATATAATCGAATTTTACTTTACTCTTCCATACATCAATTGGTTGAGTAGCCAATAAGTTACTCAATGCTTCATAGTATTTAGGCTGACCAACATTGATGCTGTCGACTTTCGCACCAATTTTTTCGAGGTTAGCAGTCCAGGCAATATTTGGTGTATGTTTTTGCAAATCGGTGATCGACATTTTATTGTAGTTCTTCACAGGGTCTCTTTGTTCAACCGGTGTTAAGTGTGATGCTGCTAATAACGTTTCCAATGCCAATACAGATGCTGCATTTTTTTGCGCATCCGCAGGTGCCATGCCCGTTAGTTCAAAATATTTTGCAGCATGTGCAACCAATTTAGTTCTTATATTTTTTGTAATAGAGTCTTGTTTGGTATAATAATCTTTCTCCGGTAATGTAGTACCCGATTGATAAAGAGATAAAATGTTCACCGCACTATTTTTTTCATCAGCACCCACATAGTAACTGAATAAGCTACCCTCTCCACTTGTTTCCGCTTCAGCCAAAAGTGTTTGCAATTCTTTATAGTCTTTTACCGCATCAATTTTTGCGAGCATTGGTTTGAGTGGTTCATATCCTTTTTTCTCAATACCCATCGTATCCATACCGCTAGCGTAGAAGTCACCCACTTTTTGCGCTGCTGATCCTTTTGCATGATTGGTTTTTGCGGAAGTTTCTTCCAGTATTGTTTTTAGCTTACTGAGGTTCTCATCATAGAGTGTATAGAAGCTACCCCAGCCACTTTGATCGTCGGGGATTTTTGCATTTTTAATCCATGTGCCATTGGCATACATAAAGAAGTTATCACCCGGCTGTACCGTAGTATCCATGCCCGCTTTATCGAAGTAAGATTTATCGGCAGTATTATTTTTACACGCCGTAACACTAAGGGCTATCAACGCCGGAAGCATCAATTTTTTCATGGCAATCATTATTTGGGAGATAAAGCTAAGGAAAAAGGCGGATAGAATGAATTGAATTGACCCAACTACTGCATCCCCGCGCAATTTTTTATATCGAGTACAAAAAACAGTGTTTTGTGGGTATTGTGCTGGGGGGGGAATTTATTGAAAGTTTTGTAAATTTACTATAGTAGGACAAGTCTAAAGAAAGACACTGCATTAAACAAACCACACTAAATGAAAGGACCTGAATTTTTAAAATACGTTAATCCTGTTTTGACAGCACTCCAATTAAATGGTGGTGCAGGCGACTCTTCCGACATAATAGAGCAGGTTATAGACAAATTAGGAATTACAGAAAATGAGCTAGAAGAAACCACAGCCAATGGACAATCAAGAATACGAAACCAAATTCAATGGGCAAGATTCTATTTATTCAAAGCTGGGCTTATAGACAATGCTCAACGTGGCATTTGGCGACTAACTAATGAAGGACTTGACAGAAAACTTAATGATGAAGGCGTATATAATCTTTTCAAAAGTGTTCAAGACAGTGTTAAAAAAACACCAACTGTAAAACCAAAAAAAGCAGAGCCAATATTTGAAAATACTCTAACAGAGGACGAAGAGCATTCTATCGGATTAATCACAATCATTCAAAACCTAACACCATCTGGTTTTGAAAAGCTATGTAAACGACTATTGATAGAGATTGGTATTAATGAAATAATTATAACTGGTGGATCAGGTGATCAAGGAATAGACGGCAAAGGAATTGTAAAACTAAATGACGTTGTTAGTTTAAATATTGTTTTTCAATGTAAACGATACAAAGAAACTGTTTCACCTCACCATGTACGTGACTTCCGTGGTGCTATGCAAGGACGAGGCGAAAAAGGTTTAATAATAACTACTGGACGTTTTACGAAAGAGGCAAAAGGCGAGGCTAATCGTGACGGTGTTACCCCAATTGAACTAATAGATGGGGATAGATTAATTGAACTTTTTGAAAAATATAAACTAGGACTTAAACCAGTGACTGTATATGAAATTGACCATGAATTTTTCAAAGGATTTAACTAGACTACCAGCTTGTAACAGCAGTTTAAGAAATTGGCGGTTCAGTAGTCAAATGAAGTTCGGGTACACTTATCAATTAAATATAAATTTTATACCCTTTCGGGTATAAAATCACTTCTCTTCTCTCTTAGGGATCATCTTTATTAATAAAATCACATTATAATGTGATTTTATATTTCTTCATACCCTTTACAGTACTATTAACCTTATAAATCCTACTATACTGTGATTTTTACTTAATTATGGGGAAATAACAGTATATTTAACGAACAAATCACAGTATAATGTTAGCCAAGCACCTCGGAGCAGCTATAAAAAACAGGCGAAAGGAGTTGAATATTACGCAACCCCATTTAGCCGAATTAGCAAATGTAAGCACCAATACTTTGTATAAACTTGAACGAGGGCAAGCCAATCCTTCCCTAGATGTAATAAACAAACTAGCGGAAGTACTGGGATTAGAATTAAAACTTGAAGTGAAAAAGAAATACTAAGTGAATGAGAACAGTAGAAATATACCGCAACGGGATTTTAGCAGGAACGCTAACAGAGGAAAATCGTCAACTCTATGTTTTCAAGTATACCGACAATTACTTTAGCGATGCCAGCAAAGCCGCTATTAGTTTAACATTACCAAAAACACAACAAGAATACCGTAGCGAATATTTATTCCCCTTCTTTTTCAATATGCTAAGTGAAGGGGTAAACCGAAAATTGCAAAGCACATTATTGAGAATCGACGAAGAAGACAATTTCGGATTGCTCGCAGCAACAGCAAAATATGATACGATTGGAGCCATAACCGTAAAACCTATACAGACAATATGAACCTAGATCAACTACAATATTGTCCCGGAACTTTGGCAGAAGGTTTTCCTACTTATAGCCCAAGCTGCCTGCGAAATCTCTTTAATGGTAAAAAAGTCAGTCATGTTTTACTGTATGACCAGCCGCAACAAAACGAAGCAGTTGCTGAGCAGTTCATGGAAAATCGCAAACGTATTTCTATATCGGGCGTTCAGGAAAAACTAAGTTTTCTTTTGGAAAAAAATGTATTGCGACTTACAAAAGAAGGAGAACAAGGAACCTATATACTCAAACCTATCCCACGCGATTTGAAAAAGGTGGATCAAGTTCCCGCCAATGAGCATTTGACCATGCAGATAGCCAAACAGGTGTACGGACTAAACACGGCAGAAAATGCGATGATTTTCTTTGCGAATGGTTCACCGGCTTATATCACCAAACGATTTGATGTAAAAGAAGATGCCAGCAAATGGGGTAAAGAAGATTTTGCAACATTGGCAGGAAAAACAAAAGATAATGCAGGCGCAAATTTTAAATATGAATACTCCTATGAAGAGACCGGGATGTTAATACAACAATATGTTGCTGCTTGGCGAATAGAAATAGAAAAATATTTTTCTTTGGTGGTATTTAATTTTTTGTTTTCGAACGGCGATGCTCACTTGAAAAATTTTTCACTATTAGAATCCGCACAAGGCGATTATTTACTGAGCCCTGCTTATGATTTGATAAATACAAAACTACATGTAGATGATACCGACTTTGCGCTGGATAGAGGACTGTTTGCAGATGATTATAAAACCGAGAAATATAAAATACGCGGGCATCCTACAAAAGCC
>JAIEQT010000478.1 GCA_019747455.1 Chitinophagaceae bacterium
CAGGAAAATCAGGAGTGGAATGAATTGCTCCGAATAGAAAAAGAGACGTTAGCGAAGATTAGTAAAAGTGAGGAAATAGCTGACTGGAAAAAGACTTTGGAGCAAAGTTAC
Source organism: Chitinophagaceae bacterium (assembly GCA_019747455.1). Taxonomy (GTDB): domain Bacteria; phylum Bacteroidota; class Bacteroidia; order Chitinophagales; family Chitinophagaceae; genus Sediminibacterium. The sequence continues at coordinate 112 of JAIEQT010000478.1, forward strand.
AGTGATCGAATGAAAGAACTTTTTCAGATGAAAGAAGAGGTAAGGACACAAGTTCTAATTGATCAGAAGTATATCTTAGATATGGAATTAGCCACTTATTGGACTAACTATATCAATGGAAATAATTTCAGTGATCTCGAAAAAGGGATCATGGGCACAGTACTTGAATCGATGGTCATCGATTATGAAAAGATTGGAGTAAAAATGTCTTTTGAGCAAATCATAGATTATGCATCTGGATTAGACCACACCCAATTTATAGCAGATGTATATGGCAACAAACAGACAGTTTATATTCATCCTTCAATCGTACAAAAAGTAGATTATAAAAATGCTATAATAGGTACTACGTATCATAATTCAATGCAGCAAAATATCCTGCTGACAGATTCGAAATCTCATCATCATCATCATCATCATGCAGCCAGGCAACAAAATATAGGAGATACCTCCAAAGGTATTTGTTTAGGTCTATCCTGGATCATGGCCGTAGCTTTGCAAAAAGGGGGCCAAAAAGGAGTGGATCAATTAATGCTAAATTTAAATCAAATAGGCAGCGCTAACTCATCAGATGCTGAAAATTTTAAAAATGGGCTAGCGGCTTTGCATACATACGCCAATCAGGAATCACCCTATTCATCTTCTCCATCTTCCTTAACCGATATTTATACCGCTCTAGAAAATGCGACAAGCTCAAAGGCATATAAAGTAGGTACGCCCAATCACGCGATGACTATTTACGTAGAGGTAGATCAACAGGGAAATAAACAATACTATATCTATGATCCCAATAACAAAATTGTTGGATTTAATAAAATAGAAGGCTTTAAATTTCATTTGGATGGATATTTTTCAGAGCACTTGGTTAATCGATATCAGATTCATAAAGAGGGTGATATTCTAAAATTTGAGTTTACACCGATAGATGTAAATCGCATAGCACACCTTCCAATTAAAATAGAAGATGGCGTTTTTATAAGTCCAGATACACTTTGGGAGCAGAGTAAAGGCATGGATACGGTACTTGTTGATCTAAGAAAAGATAAAACGAGCCGCATTGAATTGATTAAAAGATTGACCAATTCTGGTATCGATTCAAAAGATCTTTACATCGCACAAACCATGCTATCGGGCAAACAGGATGCTGAACTTTTTAAGCATGCATTTACGGATGATGTATATCAAAGTGCACAGCTAGACAAAGGAAAATATTTAGTGAATGGGGCAAGTGTTAAAAAGCTTTCAAATAATCAATACGAAATAGAGTTCATTGACCTTGAAAAAGTTCGCTCTAGTGCAGCCAATATCAATGCCCTCACAGTAGATAATCCAATATCCAAAAAGACAATTACTGTTTCTAATTCCGCTGCCATTGATCGTTATGTTTCTAATCGTGAAAAGCTACGTCTCAAAAAAAATAATGGGTTAAAAGTTGATGGCATGGATGCTGCTGACCTTTATTTTACATTGAAGGGCTTCGTCGATGGATCAGGTGGATGGTCTACTTACGATCCAGATAAGCATTTTCATGCCATCGTAAACAATACACAGCTTGTTTCTGGTTTAACTTTTACTGGCGCACAGCTTTTCAACCAAGGCTACGTATTAGCAAAAAACTTGAAACCTGAGATGTGGGGTCTTTCTGGTATTGGTAAGTTTAACAATGTTGTTGGAAAAATGGGTAAGTTCCTTCCTGCTATTGGAACGGCTCTTGAAGGCGTCAATCTGTATTACCATATCCGTGATGCTAACCAAGCGAATGACTCTGTGATGAAGAGTGTTGCTATCACGCAAGCTTCTATAAGTTCGGCAAGCATAGCAGTTGGAGCCACTGCAACAGGTGCTATGGCCGTAGGTGGAGTGGCCGCCAAGTTGGGTGCCGCAGGGATTGCTGCAGGAGCAGCTACTGCTGGTACTGTTGCTGGTGTCGCAGGTATGGTTCTACTTCCTGTAGCAATTGGAGCTGGTGTAGCTATTAGCAGCATTTTAGAAACACATAATGGTGCAAAAGGATTGGTTGAATTGTTAACATCATTGAATTTGTTACATGATGCAGTAAATAAAGGTGGTTTTGAGCTTAAAGACGGAATACTCTATGCATTGAATGGTGCTATTGTCAAGAAAATGGATTTTGTGAATAATAAGGCAACATTAGATGGTCATCAGTTTTATGATGCAAGTAATAAGTGTAATCAAAATGCTTCTCATGGTTCTAATAGCGCTAGTAGATCGTTAAACGAATTATTAGGCATAAATACAGAACAGGATCTTGGTAATGGTACTAATGTTGTGCTTCCAGCAACTTTAAAAACGAAATCTCACTTTATTTTTAGTGACTTTATAGCTAGTAATAATCGTGATTTGAATGATCGGTTATCAGGTGGAGGAAAGCAGAACATTATTAATAATTACGATAAAGGTAGGCTTTATGATAAATTTTACGACAAAAGTCGATACCTCGTTGATTATTATTACGATGGTAATTATCATTCGTCTACCATATCATCACGAGATATGGATATTTCAGGCTTGCATACCGAAACTATCTTTGAAAAAACACAAGTAGATGTCATACTAGATCATCAGGCACGAGTGTTCTATGTACCTGAATTAACGGAGCATTATAAAAATATATTTACCTACGCATTTGAAGGAGGTGGGGGCAATACGACCATTGCTCTTCAAGCAGGGGCTGTCATTAATCTTTTGGAATCTGTTTATTTAAGAGGTGAAAATGTTGACTCATCAAAAAAATCGAATTGGATTCTTGATGCTAGGGGTTTAGAAAATAATGATTTATCGATAGCGGAAAGTAAACTAGTTATTAGTGGCTTGACTGTAAATATTGATTCATCTATCGTGGGGGGTAAAATAGTGGTGATAAAAAAGAATGGAGATATCTGCCGTATCGATCCGAGTAAACAAAAGCCAATATTAACCCAAACCAGTGGGTGGACAGGACGTGTCCCAGCAGGGTATGAAGTGGAGCGCTATGTTGCCATTAAAGACTATATGCATCAAGGTGTAAATGTTGGGAATGCATTTTATGATGCATCAACAGAAAAGGTACTATTTGCCAATACAAATGAATGCAATTGGCAAATAGCGCTTGTAAATGCTTTAAAAAATGAAACATTAGGTTCTCTGTTTAAGATAAAAAAATATAGGCATGGGGGATATTATTTTAGTGAGATTTCTCAACCGAGCCGAGAATCGTGGAGAACTTCTTACTCACTTGAACAAAACAGCTCTGTCCTTAATGATTTGATCACTAGATGGGAGAGTAAAAGTGATATCATTACTGATCCAGAAACGAACAAATTATATAATGAAGCAAAACAATTCTTGACTGATAGAGTGGCTTTATCCAACGCATTGAAAAATATTGTTGAGTCAAAATCTGATAATGTTAGTACAGAAACAGATAAGTATAGAGGTCATGGTTTTAATCAAAATTGGCAGAGTTATAACAATAAGTTCGATGTAGGATATATCGATCTAGCATCGATACTCGATAATGATAACATTAAAAAAATGTAACTATTTAGCAGGTTGCATAAAAAATGTAAAGGTGCTATCTTCGACCAGCCTATGAACAATACCTCTG
>JAIEQT010000572.1 GCA_019747455.1 Chitinophagaceae bacterium
CGGATAATTACCGAGTGTTTTCTTAAAGTGGTATCGGATTCAGGATTAAACGCTGCATTTGAGTAGAGTGTCCATCTGCCGGGAGTAACAATACTTCCATTCCAGCCGTCGGCAAATAGTACGAATCCTATTCCTGTTCTGGCTCTAAAATTTCCTAAATATACTTTATCTCCGGGTTCGAGTGCTCCTCCATAACCGGATTTAGAAGCATTCGGAAAAATAATTTTTATTTTGCTGGGATCGGGTGCTGCAATAAGTGGTGTATCTAAATTAAAAGTGTAATAGCCAAGCGCATTTAAAAAAGAAGCACCTTCATCTACAAAAGAAATCCATACGTCGGAATTGCAATTTACTTGTAGTGTTTCTGTTCTGGCGTCTGCAATTAACAAAAGATTGTATAGCGGAACAGATCTAGATTCTGGTAGTGTAACTGAAATTTTATTTCGGAATGATATACCGATTGTATCGCGAGGGGTAACCAAATAATAAGGCCAACCTTGATTATTGTATCCGCCCAAATACTGATACTGACTATTTGCGTGAAGAGAAATTAAAAATAGAATGGTAAAACTCAGGTAGCGTGTAGATTTATGTAGCATACATTCCTATTTGGTAAAGTAGCCTAATTGCTTATTGTAATAACGAACAGGTGTGTGGTTTTGGTATTCCCGTTGCCGTTTAATTTTTCTCCATAACTAATTGATTTGCAATTGCTTATTCGGCGGGAAGAAAATTCATGGGCAATTTATATCGTGAACTTATCTGTATAATAAAAAGTTTGTAACTTTTAATTAAAATGTTCGTTACATGATTACAAAAATTAACCGCATGAAAAAGTTATTTGTTTTTTTCTTTTCCATTGTTGCTATTGCAGCTTGTGCACAATGGTGGGGAGATCGTGTAAATGGAAATGGTAATATTAAAACAGTGGAAAGATCTGTTGGTACCTATACTGGTGTAAGTAGTTCTGGATCATTTGATGTAGCGCTAAGCTTCGGCAAACCAGGCACTATAAAAATTGAGGGTGAGGAGAATTTGCTGGAATATATTGAAACAAAAGTAGAGAATGATATACTGATCATTAGGGTTAGAAAGAATATCAATATCAATCACCGAAAGAAGCTAACAGTGTATGTGCCATTAACAAAGATGTCGAAGCTCTCATTATCGGGTAGTGGTAATATTGCTGGATCGGGTGATTTTGGTAATGATAGCCAAACTGAGTTTAGGGTTTCCGGAAGTGGGGATATAGACGTTGCGTTCGACAGGATAAAGTCGTCTGAAGTATCCATTTCCGGGAGTGGAAAAATAATTTTACAGGGTAAGGGAGAGGAAGTAGATGTTCGTATTAGCGGAAGCGGAAATGCACGTTGTGAAAACTTGATTGCTAATGATGTGAAAGTATCCATTAGCGGGAGTGGAAACAGTAGGGTTCATAGCGATAAATCCTTAGATGTTAGGATCAGCGGTAGTGGAGATGTACAATATAAGGGCAATACAACAGATGTGGTAAAGCATATTGGTGGGAGTGGGAGAGTAAGTAAGATTTAATTAACAGTAGTTTCATACCTTCGCGGCGATATGGAAATCACCGCAAAAACAGCCCAGAAACTTCGCTTAACAACCGAAGAATTCGACCTCATTTGTGCCAAACTTAATCGTACCCCTAACTTCACCGAGCTCTGCGCTTTCAGTGGTATGTGGAGTGAGCACTGTAGTTATAAAAATTCTATTAAGTGGCTTAAAACATTACCCCGAAGTGGCGGAAGAATGTTAGTAGCTGCCGGTGAGGAAAATGCAGGGTTAATGGATATGGGTAATGGCTTTGGCGTTGTTTTCAAAATTGAAAGTCATAACCACCCTAGTGCTATAGAACCTTTTCAGGGAGCTGCTACCGGTGTAGGCGGTATTCAACGGGATATTTTTACCATGGGAGCGCGACCTATTGCTTCCTTAAACAGTTTGCGATTTGGTAAGTTGGAGGATAAAAAAACACAGCATCTTTTATCGGGGGTTGTAAAAGGGATAGGACATTATGGAAACTGTTTCGGGGTTCCAACAGTAGGCGGAGAAGTATATTTTGAAGAATGTTATCATACCAATCCTTTGGTGAATGCCATGAGCGTAGGTATTATGCAGGCGAATAAGATGGTGAGTGCCACGGCAAAAGGTACAGGTAATCCGGTTATATATGTTGGGAGTGCTACCGGAAAAGATGGTATAGGTGGCGCGAGCTTTGCGAGCGCCGATATCACACAAGACAGTGTTCAAGAATTGCCCGCTGTTCAAGTGGGTGATCCGTTTCAAGAGAAAAAATTATTAGAAGCCTGTTTGGAGGTGTTGGAAACAGGCGCTGTTGTAGGTATGCAGGATATGGGTGCCGCAGGTATTATTTGTAGTACTGCTGAAATGAGTGCCAAAGGAGAAGTAGGCATGCATATTGATCTGGAGAAAGTACCTACACGTCAACAAAACATGAAGGCCTGGGAATTGCTGTTAAGTGAGAGCCAGGAACGCATGCTGATGGTAGTTGAAAAGGGAAGAGAAGCCGAAGTACAATCCGTATTTGAGAAATGGGATTTAAGCGCAAGTACCATTGGTTATGTAACAGATGATGGTATACTCAATTTCTATATGCATGGTGTACTTGAAGCCTCCATTCCTGCCTATGAATTGGTGCTTGGTGGCGGCGCTCCTCAATATACACGTGAGTATAAAGAGCCTGCTTATTTCGAAAAAATTAACGCCTTTGTTCAGGATAGTATTGATGATATCAACAATATAAAAAATATTGCGGAGCAATTGATACAACTACCCAATATAGCCAGCAAAAGATGGGTATATACCCAGTACGATAGTATGGTTGGCGCTGCCAATACCAGCACTAACAATCCTAGTGATGCAGCTATCATTTTAGCAAAAGGAACCGGCAAAGCATTGGCAGTAACAGTAGATTGCAATAGTAGATATGTTTTTGCCAATCCATATATCGGTGGTATGATCGCAGTAGCCGAAGCTTCACGGAACATTGTTTGCAGCGGAGGCGATCCCATTGGCGTAACTAATTGTTTGAATTTTGGAAATCCTTATGATCCCGAAGTATATTATCAATTTGTACACGCCGTTACAGGTATGGGCGATGCTTGTAAAAAATTCAATACGCCGGTTACCGGAGGTAATGTGAGTTTTTATAATCAAAACCCCGACGGACCCGTTTATCCCACACCCACTATTGGTATGGTTGGTATATTAGATGACCCGGATAAAGCCATGACACTTCATTTCAAGGAAGCCGGTGATCATATTTATGTGTTAGGTGGTATTCATAATGATATTCATGCCAGCGAATATTTACATAAGCTCAAACAGGTTACATATTCTCCGGTGCCTTATTTTAATTTGGATGAAGAGTATGCACTACAAGAGGCCATCCGCCATTTAATACAACAAGGATTATTACAAAGTGCCCATGATATTAGCGAGGGAGGATTAGCTATCACATTACTAGAGAGTGCATTTGCTGGCAATAAAGGTTTTCATGTGCAGCCTAATTATTCCATTCGCCATGATGCATTTTGGTTTGGTGAGGCACAAGGTAGAGTAGTAGTGTCTGTAAGTTCTGTAAATAGAAGGGTATTTGAGGAAGCATGTAATACAATGGATATACCCTGCTTAGCATTAGGTACGGTAACAGATCATTCGGTGAATGTAAACGAAGAAGAT
>JAIEQT010000192.1 GCA_019747455.1 Chitinophagaceae bacterium
GGTATGGCTTATAAAAAAATTCAAAATAAGAACACTACAAGGCGAATCCATTATTTTTCATCCTAAGAAATTTAATAAAGGTCAAATCTATGGTGGGTTATTATTCGGACTAGGTTGGGCCATAACCGGTGCATGCCCGGGACCGCTTTACGCGCAAATCGGTATCGGATCAACAGTAACCATCATTACACTATTAAGCGCTATTGCCGGAACCTGGGTTTATGGAAGCATCAGAGAAAAATTACCACACTAATGGCCAATCAATAGTTTATAAAATTTTTCTATCTCCGCTTTTTCTGTCGCACTAATAGGCTCTGATTTTTTATATCTGGCGTATAAAAAAACCACTCGTTTATGTTGAGGATATTTAGCTAATATAACTTCCATCTTCTTTCCAAGCTCTTCGTCTTGCACAAAAACAGGCGTATTGATAGTTGCCGGCGCTTTTTCTTTAGTATGCATTTTTAAAATGGTAGCCTCTAATGTAGCGATCCAGTTAGTAGGCATTTCAGGAACATTACGTGCTTTATGTAACAAGCCTTCTAACTGTTTTTTACTCAATGTTCCTCGCTCTTCATATTGATGCATTAAACTCATTACAAACAAAGCATCGCTGTTATGGGCGTAACAGGCGTTTAATATTTTATCAATAATATCGAGTTTCTTTCCGCTCATTTATTGCAACATAAATCAAAAAATCCGACTTTTGAAATATGCAACTACTCCGCGCAAATGCACTCCACCAGGATTTTATCACTTTAGTAGCCGAGCTGGATAAAGAGCTGGCTATTATTGATGGCGATGATCATGCCTTCTTTTCTACCTATAACAAAACATTTGATATTCATCATACGGTAATTGCCTATATAGATGATACGCCTGTTGGTATTGGGGCCATCAAACGGTATGATGCCACAACAATGGAAGTTAAGCGCATGTTTGTACTATCTGCTTTTCGCGGACGAAAAATTGCTAATGCTGTGTTAGCTGAATTGGAAAAATGGACGCTAGAGCTAGGTTATCAATCTTGCATCCTGGAAACGAGTACGCGCCTACCTAGTGCCGTTAAGCTTTATGAAAGATCAGGCTATATAAGAATTGATAATTACGGACAATACATTGGGGTACCTACGAGTATCTGCATGCTGAAAAACATTAAAACATAAAGTCTTTCACATCATTGATCTCTTTGACCGTAATCGTATGGGGCATACCCGGATAAATTTGCAAATTAACATGAGCCCCCAACTTTTCCATTATTTTTTTTGAATCTATACTTCTTTGTTCCGGAACATGCGGATCCTGATCACTATTCCCTATAAATACTTTTGTACCTCCAAAGGTACCCCCGTAGCGGGTTTCATCTATTTCTTTGCCTATCAATCCGCCGGTAAATGCTATTACTCCTCCATAGGGGGCAGCATATCTTGTGGCTACTTCCAGTGTTAAGCAAGCACCTTGAGAAAAGCCAACAATAAATAAATTATACACCGATACAGTTATAGTAATGGCATCGATTAGTTTTTTTACGGTAGCTACCGCACTACTTAACCAAGGCTCATTCATCTTTTCGTCTTCCATAAAAGAGTAGGGATACCAGGTATGGTTAGTAGCTTGTGGCGCCGCAATATAAAAACTATCATCACAAAATTCTGCGGCTAAATCAATAATGCCGTCTGCCGTTCCGCCTCTTCCGTGCAATAATATCATTGCTTTATTGGCTTGCTCCAGTAGTTTTCCTTTTTCTATTATTTGATATTGGTGCATTAGTCCATAAATTTATCGGCATGAACAGCAATTGGTATTAGCCCTTTTTCAATCTCTTCTCTATGTGCTTCTTCCCAAGGTGGTAACTTAATCGCTTCGCCCAAATGCGCTTTATCTTCATCAATAGCAAAACCAATATCACTCGTTGCCACTTCAAATAATACTCCACCGGGTTCTCTAAAATAAATAGAATGGAAGTATTGGCGATCTAATACCGGAGTAGGATTTACGCCTTTACCCAAGATACGCTCTCTAAAAGATAATTGTGTTTCATCAGTAGGTGTTGCAAAAGCTAAATGATGTACCGTACCCGCTCCGTTGAGTCCACGCATTGTTTCAGGATTACAAAGTACATCCACAAAATCGCCGGGTTTACCACTTGCTGAAAAACGAAATCGATTCCCTTTTTCAACAACAAGTTGATGATCCATTTGTTGTGTGAGCAATCCCGCTGTTCTTTCATAGCCTTCTTCACTTAAGCTCACGCCATAAAATCCTTTCACGGTATGTTCCGGAGGAATTTGTCCGTAACTAAACCCAACGCGTTCATCGGTTTTATTAGCCACCAATTCTACCCCCAAGCCATCATGATCTTCAAAATAAATACTCACTTCATTATCAAATCGCTGTTGCGGTTGTTCAAACGCAATACCAAACTTTGTTAACCGTTGCATCCAATAATCCAGCGAGTTCTCGGGTATTGAAAAAGAAGTAACCGTAAGTTGCCCCTTCCCTTTTCTTCCTTTGATCAAACCCGGGAAAGGGAAGAATGTCATGATAGTTCCCGGATTCCCTACTTCATCTCCATAATATAAATGATATACATCGGGGGCATCGAAGTTGATGGTTTTCTTCACCATTCTTAGCCCGAGAATACCGGCATAAAAATCTACATTCTTTTGAGGGTCGGATGCCATGGTTGTAACATGGTGCAATCCGGTAATGGCTTTATTCATAATGCAAATATCCTTAAAACTATTTTGTAAAAAAAGGGTCGGTACATGCAACATAGCGCTTATTCTTGCGATTATATACTAAACAGCGCACCACTGCTTGGAGATAGTAAAGGCCATACCAACCGAAGAATGGGTAGAAAGAGGTAAACAGGGCGATAGCCGGGCTTTTACCGAATTATATCATCGTTATGCCAAAGAATTGTACAATAGCATATTTCGTATTGTACAACATACCGGTGAGGCGGAAGATCTGCTACAAGAAAGTTTTGTGACAGCCTTTCAGCAGATCCACCAATTTGAGCAGCGAAGCAGTTTTGGGGCCTGGATAAAGCGAATTGCCATTAACAAGGCCATTAGTTCTTTACGGAAGAAAAAAATTCGGTTTGAAGAATTAGCCCCCGACCCTTCTTTACAAGAAGATGAAGTGATAGATGAAGCAGGGTTTGTGCTAAAAGTAGAAGCGGTAAAAAAAGCCATTGCCACATTACCCGAGGGGTATAGAACGGTAGTAAATCTCTATTTATTTGAGCAACTGCCGCAAGAAGAAATAGGAACCTTATTGGGCATATCGCATAATACGGTGAGAACGCAATATCATCGGGCAAAGGCGAAAATTTGGAAAACACTCAAAGAAGAAGGACACTATGCATGATCAATTAGAAAATTTTGTAAAAGACCACCGCGATGAATTTGATTCGTTGAATCCGAACCCGGATATATTGAATCGGATTCAGGCGCAGATGAAGCCATCGTCCATCGTCTATCGTCCATCGTCTTTCTTCCGTTGGGCCGCAGCAGCAGTAGTGATAGTATTGGCGGGGGTGGGGACGTACTCATGGCTAAATAGTAAAAAAACAGTGGTCAATGGTCAGGAGTCAATAGTCAATAGTCAACCGTCTATGGTCAAGAGTCAAGAGTCAGTGGTCAGCAGACCATCGTCTACCGTCATTCCGAGCAGTCACCCTGAGCTTGTCGAAGGGGCGAGGAATACATCGTCTTC
>JAIEQT010000255.1 GCA_019747455.1 Chitinophagaceae bacterium
CATTCTTCCTTCCTCCCAAACTGGTGGTTTGTACATAACCCAAATTCACATCTATATTATTATCCCAACCATGCCTGTCTTTCTTATAAAAAAAATAATAGTTGAAATAGCCATTAACCGCTAAAGAAAAATTATCGCCACCCGCCGCCCAGTTACTAAGCGATCCCTGCGCCAAATTAAAGTTTATTAACCCTCCCCTTTTCCAATTCCATTGAACGGTATCCTGCTCTTTTCTAATAGCCCTATCCGATTCTCTCTTTAAAGCCAATACCACATTATCCTGTGCTAAAGACCCAATTGAAATAAATACTAACAGCAACAAAGCAAAAACCCGCATAACCGTTCGTTTTTTTGGCAAATGTATGAATTTGCTATTTTTTTCATAAGAATGCTGCCAAACTGACACAAACAAGGAAAATATGTACCTTTGCTCCCTAAATAAATGGGATGGAACTTTTGGAAGTAGCCAATAAAACGCATGACGAGTCAAGACAAGGGGAGGTATTCGGATTATCATTAGATTCAGCACCAGCAGCTAAAAAGTTTTATATAGAAAGCTATGGCTGCGCCATGAACTTTTCAGACAGTGAAGTGGTAGCCGCTATTTTACATGAATCGGGCTTCGGTCCTACCAAAAATCATGATGAGGCCGATTTGGTACTGATCAATACCTGCTCTATTCGCGAAAAAGCAGAGCAAACCGTTCGGAAGAGACTTACGGATTTCAAAAAGGCTAAAAAAGCAAACCCGGGTATGCTTATAGGCGTACTAGGCTGTATGGCAGAACGATTGAAAGCCAAATTTTTAGAAGAAGAGAAATTGGTTGATATAGTTGTAGGTCCGGATGCCTACCGCTCCATTCCGGCTCTTATTAAAGAAGCCGAAGCCGGACAAAAAGGGGTGAATGTATTATTGAGCAGGGAGGAAACCTATGGTGATATTGCTCCCATCCGCCTGAATACCAATGGTGTTTCGGCCTTTGTATCTATTACCCGTGGTTGCAACAATATGTGTAGTTTTTGTGTAGTGCCTTTTACCAGAGGTCGTGAACGCAGCCGAGATAATCTATCTATACTAGAAGAAGTGAAAGCTTTGGTAACAGATGGTTACAAAGAAGTAACCTTACTCGGACAAAATGTAGATAGCTATTATTGGGTAAATGAAACTACCGGTGAAACCATCACATTTGCAAAACTCTTAGCACAAACAGCACAGATAAGTAGTGATTTGCGCGTTCGCTTCAGCACTTCTCACCCGAAAGACATTACCGATGAAGTGTTATATACGATGGCGAAATATGAAAATATTTGTAAGTGTATTCACCTGCCTGTACAAAGTGGTAACACAAGGGTATTGCAATTAATGAACCGTACCTATACCCGCGAATGGTATATGGCCAAAGTAGATCGTATTAGAGAAGTTTTACCGGATTGCAGTATTACAGCCGATATCATTGCCGGATTTTGTACGGAAACAGAAGAAGAACATCAGGATACCCTAAGTATTATGGATTATAGCCGGTACGATCTGAGCTATATGTTCTTTTACAGTGAACGACCCGGAACCCTTGCTGCACGCAGGTATGCAGATGATATTCCATTAGAAGTAAAGAAAAGAAGACTACAGGAAATTGTAGACAAACAGGGTGAATTATCACTTCGAAATAACCAAACAGATGTTGGTAAAACATTCAAAGTATTGATAGAGGGAGAAAGTAAAAAAAGTGATACAGATTGGCAAGGCAGAAATAGCCAAAATAAAACCGTCATATTTCCGAAAACGAATCAGCCTTTGCAAAAAGGAGATTATGTATGGGTGAAAATTCACGACTATGGCAGGGCTACTTTATTTGGAAATATAGTAGACGCAACTTCAAACTAAAAAAATGGATTTACAAAGTATAAAAAACAGATTTGGTATTATTGGTAACTCGGCTGCCTTAAACCATGCCTTAAACACGGCTGCGCAAGTAGCCGCTACCGATCTTACCGTTTTGATTATTGGAGAAAGCGGTGTAGGTAAAGAAGTATTTTCTCAAATTATACATGCACTATCTGCACGCAAACACAACCCTTTTATTGCCGTTAACTGCGGCGCTATTCCCGAAGGCACCATTGATTCGGAATTATTCGGTCACGAAAAAGGAGCTTTTACCGGAGCTGTTGATAGCAGGAAAGGATATTTTGAAACGGTAAATGGCGGAACCATTTTCTTGGATGAAATTGGAGAAATGCCATTGGGTACACAAGCTCGTTTATTAAGGGTTTTGGAAACAGGGGAATTTATACGAGTAGGTTCTTCTAAAGTACAAAAAACCGATGTGCGGGTAATTGCCGCTACCAATAGAGAATTATTAGAGTTTACCCAAAAAGGGCGTTTCCGGGAAGATCTGTATTATCGCTTAAGCACAGTTCCTATAAGGGTTTCATCGCTTAGAGACAGAAAAGAAGACATTCCCTTACTATTCAGAAAATTTGCGGTTGACTTTGCTGAAAGATATAAAACAGCGCCGGTTCAATTGGATGAGGAAGCCAAACAATTATTGGTTAACTACCCATGGCCCGGTAATATTCGTGAGCTAAAAAATATTGCCGAGCAAATTTCTGTCTTGAGTCAGCAACCACAAATTAATGCAGCTACCCTCCATAGTTTTTTACCCAATAAAACAGGCTCTCGGATGCCGGTTTTGGCCAATCAGAACAATGGCACCGGAGAATTTGCAAACGAACGTGAAATTTTGTACAAACTTTTTTTCGATATGAAGAAAGATGTAACAGAATTGAAAAAAATGTTTGTGGAGATTTTACAGAACCCGGCATTAGCAGGCGCAGCAAAATCATATACACAAGAATCTTTGTTGAATGAGTATTCACCCGTTGAAGCAGCTACTCTTATCCCTTCAACCATCACCCCTACTCCTTCAACCCTTACCCCTTCTACTGTAAACCCGGCTCCTGCCAACTTCCACCCCACAACGTCTACCCAGCCCGTACTCCTTCACGAGAACGATTTACATGAGCATGAGGAAGTGGATGAATCCTTAAATATTATGGATAAGGAGAAAGAGTTAATTGTGAAAGCGCTGAAAAAACACAGGGGCAAAAGAAAAGATGCCTCGGTAGATTTAGGTATTAGTGAAAGAACGTTGTATCGTAAATTGAAAGAATATGATATTGATGAATAAACTGGTAAGCCGATTAACTTTATTGTTATTTGTAATTGTTGGTTTAACTGCCTGCAAAGTGAATTATTCTATGCGCGATGCAGTTATTCCTACCGATGTAAAAACAGTTAAAATCGGCTTTATAGAAAACCGGGCTCGTTATATAAACCCGCAGTTGAGTCCGAAACTTACGGATAAGTTGCAGGTTAAAATTACGAATCAAACAAAGCTTACGCGTACCAATAGCGATGATGCGCATTATGTGATCAACGGAACGATCACTAATTACGATCCCAGCCAAACCGTTGGTGTATCTGCCCAGCAAGCAAGTACTAACCGATTGACCGTTACGGTACATATTATTTTGAAGAAGAATTTAGAGAATAAAGTAGAAGAATTTGATGTTACCCGAAGCTTTGATTTTTCAGCCAATTTAACCTTACAGCAGGCCGAGGGACAACTATTAGACGAAGTAGTTCGTAATCTTACTGACGAAATTTTTAACCGCATTTTTTCTAACTGGTAATTCAATCGTATATTTAATTTTATATGAAGCTTACGCAGGAA
>JAIEQT010000464.1 GCA_019747455.1 Chitinophagaceae bacterium
TGCGGCGCCAACGCCTCGAAAGGCGGATTATCTCTTAAAACGGTTGATATGCCTCAATTAAAACGTGTAGTTGTAACGGGTATCGGAACATTAACCCCACTAGGTAATAATTTACAAGATTATTGGAACAACCTTGTGGCCGGTGTTTCGGGTGCAGCCCCCATTACATTGTTTGATGCCAGTAAGTTTAAAACACGCTTTGCCTGTGAAGTGAAAGGGTTCGATCCTACTCAGTTCATGGAGAAGAAAGAAGCGCGTAAGCTTGATCGTTTTGCCCAGCTTGCTTTGGTAGCCAGTGATATGGCTGTTGCCGATGCCGGGCTCGATAAAGAGAAACTAAATATTGATCGGGTAGGTGTCATTTTTGCCAGTGGAATTGGTGGGTTAACAACTTTTCAAGAAGAAGTAATCAACTTTGCTAAAGGAGATGGTACACCCCGTTTTAATCCTTTCTTCATTCCAAAAATGATATTGGATATTGCTGCCGGACAAATATCCATGCGGCATGGTTTTCGCGGACCTAACTACGCGGTAGTTAGTGCCTGCGCATCGAGCACAAATGGTATGATTGCAGCGGCAGACACGATTCGCTTGGGTAAGGCTGATGTAGTATTGAGTGGTGGTTCAGAAGCCGTAATCAGCGAAGCGGGTATTGGCGGTTTCAATGCTATGAAAGCCATGAGTGAAAGAAATGATGATCCCGCCACAGCTAGCAGACCCTATGATAAAGACCGGGATGGTTTTGTGATGGGAGAAGCAGCAGGTGTTGTAGTATTAGAAGAATATGAGCACGCTATTAAGCGAGGTGCCAAAATATATTGTGAATTAGCCGGTGGTGGTGCCACCGCTGATGCCTATCACTTAACGGCCCCACATCCGGAAGGATTGGGTGCGCGCAATGTGATGATTGCTGCCCTGCAAGACGCAGGTATGCAACCAGATGAAATAGATTACGTAAATACACATGGAACTTCTACACCATTAGGTGATGGTGCCGAAGCAAAAGCGATTACAGAGGTATTTGGCGCACATGCTTATAACTTGAATATCAGTGCCACCAAATCTATGACTGGTCATTGCTTGGGCGCTGCCGGTGTAATTGAAGCTATTGCTTGTATTCAAAGTGTGATACATGATATCGTTCCCCCCACGATCAATCACTTCACCGATGACCCCGAGTTGGATCCTAAATTGAATTTTACATTCAATAAAGCCCAACAAAGAACCGTACGTGCTGCCTTGAGTAATACGTTTGGTTTTGGCGGACATAATGCATGCGTGATCGTTAAGAAATACGAAGGTCAATAATAATAGTGCAATTTTTAAAAAGACTGTTTCAACAAAAAGAGCTTACTGCTTTTGAAAAGCAGTTGCAGGATATGCTGGGTATTGTACCCGGTAATATTCAATTGTATCGCAATGCCCTTAGCCATCGATCTGTTAAAGAAACTCCTGATGAGAACAACGAACGGTTAGAATACTTGGGGGATGCCGTTTTGAGCGCCGTTATTGCCGACTATTTATTTAAGCGGTATCCCTATAAGGGCGAAGGTTTTTTAACGGAGATGCGGAGTAAAATGGTGAATAGGCAACAGTTAAACGATATTGCGTTAAAGATGGGATTACGCAAACTTACTTTTTATAATAAATTTGATAATGCATTAAAAGGCAGCCAGATTTTTGGTAATACCCTCGAAGCTTTGGTTGGAGCTGTGTACTTAGATAAGGGCTATGTCAAAACACAAAATTGGGTATTGAAACAAATAGTTATACCACACTTATTTGTTGAGGATCTGGAGTTGATAGATATCAATTTAAAAAATAAATTAATTGGCTGGGCAAATAAAAACGGCAAAACCATCACTTTTGAATTAGCCGAAGAAAAGCTCGAAGGTAATCGCCGTGTATTTACTATGAATGCCGTACTAGATGGAGAAGTTTTTACACAAGGCAGAGGTTCCAATAAAAAAGATGCCAGCCAGGTTGCCGCACAAATTGCAGTGGAGAAGTTAGGTTTGTAAATTTTGTAGCCTAATTTTCCGTGTTTCCCGCATAAAAAAACCGTATAAATACGCTATATTTTTAATGCACTAACTGCTAGGTTTGTATTATGGTTCGAATTTCTGAAATACAACTATTTAATTTACTTAAACCTAAACTGGGCGATATGGAAGCAGAAGCAATTGTTGATTACATCAACCTCAGATTTAATGATCATACTAACGAGTTGTACAAAAATTTTGTTACCAAGGAGGATTTACTCAAATCGGAATCAAGGTTAAATAGTCGAATTAGTTTGTTAGATACCCGCATCAGCGAAACAAAGTCAGATATCCTCCGTTGGGTAGTGGGTATTTTTATCGTTACCATGATGGCGATAATAGGGCTTTATTTCAAGTAACCAGGCAGTTCATCGTCTCTCCTGACATAACTCTACCAACACCCCATTCGTACCCTTAGGATGTAAAAAGCAAACCAGCTTATTATCTGCCCCTTGTTTAGGCGCTTCCTGCAATAGAACAAATCCCTCATCCTGTAATCTCTTCATCTCTGCGTAAATATCTGTTACTTCAAATGCGATATGATGTATCCCTTCTCCCTTCTTCTCAATATATTTCGCAATAACCCCATCCGGTGTTGTACTAGCCACCAATTCAATCTTGGTATCCCCGGTTTTTAAAAAAGCAGTATGCACTTTCTCTGAAGCTACTTCTTCGGTTTTATAACACCCGGTATTCAATAATTTTTCAAATAAGGGAATAGAAATGCTAAGATCTTTTACCGCAATCCCTATGTGCTCCACTTTTAACATTAAAAAATAATTTTATATGCAATTTCGAATTATGGAAAAACAAACCTTCTGTTTAAAACACAAGTTAAATATAGAACCTATTGTGCTACTTTTGCGTTAATCGTTAAAGAAGATATTATGTTGAAACTGCCGATTTATTTAGACAATAATGCCACCACTCCGATGGATCCGAGAGTGTTAGAAGCTATGATTCCCTTTTTTACCGAGCATTTCGGTAATGCGGCAAGTCGCAACCACCCCTTTGGTTGGGAAGCAGAAGAGGCGGTAGATTATGCTCGTGAACAAGTGGCCCAATTGATCGGTGCCGACCCCAAAGAAATTATCTTCACATCCGGTGCTACCGAAGGAGATAACTTGGGTATCAAAGGCGTTTATGAAATGTATGCCAGCAAAGGTAATCATATCATTACTTGCACCACAGAGCATAAGGCAGTACTAGATACTTGTAAGCATATTGAAAGATTAGGTGGAGAAGTTACCTATTTAGAAGTAAAAGCAGATGGTTTGATCGATTTAAAAGAATTGGAAGCTGCCATTAAGCCCACTACTATCCTGATAGCTATCATGTACGCTAATAATGAAATTGGAGTAGTACAGCCGGTGAAAGAAATTAGCACACTAGCTCGCAAAAACGGTATTCTTTTCTTCACAGATGGTACGCAAGCGGTAGGCAAAATTCCTGTTGATGTGAATAAAGACGGAATTGACATAATGGCATTTACCGGACATAAAATGTATGGCCCCAAAGGTATTGGCGCTCTTTATGTTCGTCGCAAAAACCCTCGTGTAAAAGTTACGGCTCAAATGGACGGTGGCGGTCACGAACGTGGTATGCGTAGCGGTACATTAAATGTGCCTGGTATCGTTGGTTTTGGTAAAGCTTGTGAACTTTGCAGACTCGAAATGGCTGCAGATGCTG
>JAIEQT010000248.1 GCA_019747455.1 Chitinophagaceae bacterium
GTTATAGGATGCAAAGCTTTCTTTGGTCATAATAATTTCACCACGTATTTCTATCTGCTCAATACCATAATGGGAAAAGGGAGCGCTTAACGGTATCGATCGAACTTGTTTGATATTATTGGTAACATCTTCACCGGCAACACCATCACCACGGGTAGTAGCACGGATGAGTAAATCGTTTTCATAAATCAATGAAATGCTGGCACCGTCAAATTTAGGTTCTACACAATAAGTAATGTTTTCTAATCCGCTTAACTCTCTTGCTTTTCTATCAAAATCCAAAAGATCTTCTGCATTATAACTATTATCCAAACTTAGCATAGGAACCAAATGTGGAATGGTTTCGAATTGCTGGTTTAAACTATTACCAACACGCTGGGTAGGAGAATCTGGAGTTATAAGATCCGGGTTACGGGTTTCTAGTTCAACTAACTTTTTATAGAGCGTATCATATTCAATATCGGCAATTAACGGTTCACTCAATACATAATAACGATATTCATGAAAGCGTAATACCTTGCTAAGCATGTCAATACATTGTTTGTCGGAATAAGTATTGGACTCTTGTAATTCTTTTGTTAGTGCCATCATGTTACTTACCTGATCTGCTGTATACATAGCTGTTAATTAGGGGTTTATATTGTAAAATTCACACATTTCAAATTATTTCGTATCTTAAACTTACGATTGCGGGGTATTCACCCTCTTTTATAATTATTTGCCATATATGAAGAAATTTCCTGAAAAGGCAACACATGGTGTACAGCTAATTGCTGATGCCGTTCCATTGGTAAATACTTACCCGAAAGTACCGCTTACCATTGATTGTGTGATTTTTGGTTTTGAAGAAAATAAGTTAAAAGTACTCCTCATAAAAAGTGATTTGGCCATCTATGAAGGTAAACTCTCTTTACTCGGTGATTTTTTGCGCGATAATGAAGAGTTAGACGATGCTGCTTATCGGATTTTAAAAGAGCGTACCGGAATGACTGACGTATTTTTAGAACAAGTAAAAGTGTTTGGTAGGCCTAACCGCCACCCCGGTGGAAGAGTTATTACCATTGCCTACTGTTCTTTATTGAATATCCAGCATCACGAGCTTAAGATACATGATAATGACTTAAACTGGTATAGCTTGACCAATCTGAAAGACATGGCTTTCGACCATAAAGAAATTGTTGACTCTTGCTATCATTGGCTTCAGGAAAGCATACAAGAACACCCATTGGGGTTTAAGTTATTGCCACATAAATTTGCATTAAGAGAGCTGCAAAATTTATACGAAGCTATTTTAGGTGTAAGTTTGGATAGAAGAAATTTCAGAAAAAAATTCGCATCTATGGATCTTTTAATAGATACCCAAGAAATGGAGCAAGATGTTTCTCACCGCCCTGGTAAGCTCTATAAATTTAATTTTGAGAAATACGAAAAGAATAAACGAAAGTGGATTGGCATTGATTTTTAGCAGATATCAATGGCTTAGCCTACTTTTACCAAAATAGTATTACATGCTTTATTCGATGACGGGTTATGGCAGGGCTGAACAAATGATCGGCGGCAAACAATTTTTAATTGAAATAAGATCCCTTAACGGTAAACAATTTGATCTTCGGTTAAATATTCCGGCGCTATTAAAACCTTTCGAGTTTGAGATCAGAAATAGTTTAAATGAAGGCTTGCAAAGAGGTAGTGTAGAATGTAATATCAATATCAAATTAAATGGTGCTAATAAACCGGTAACGATTAATACGGATTTGGCAAAAGCCTATTACGAACCAGTATCTGATCTGGCAGACTCTTTGGGACTTGATAAGGGCGACATTTTAAGTACATTATTAAAACTGCCCGATGTTATTACACCTTCCAATGAAATGCTTACGCAAGATGAGTGGGATCAAACAGAAAGATTATTAAAAGAAGCCATTGCACAATTAAACAAGCATCGATTAGAAGAAGGAAAATCTATTGAACAAGATTTACTTACCCGCTTAACTAATATTGAAACCCAACAAAAAATAATTGCGGAACTAGAGCCAAATAGAAGAGCAAAAATTAAAGAGGGATTGAAGAAAGTGCTGGAAGATAATGTAGGGAAAGAAAATTATGATCCTAATAGATTAGAGCAAGAACTCATTTATTATATCGAGAAAATAGATATTAGCGAGGAACAGGTACGCTTGAATAATCACTGCGCTTATTTTCGGTCTATTTTAAACGAAAAAGAAACAGCTAAAGGGAAAAAACTATCCTTTATTTTACAGGAGTTTGGCAGAGAAATTAATACTACCGGATCAAAAGCGTATGATTCAGTAATACAAAAAGCAGTGGTATTAATGAAAGACGAATTAGAAAAAGCTAAAGAACAAATTTTAAATGTGTTGTAATTGTTCATGAAAACAAAATTTTTTGCTTTAATAGGAGGGGTGTTGATTTTTATAAACGCCTGTAGTGATATTGGTGTATTCGAAAAACAATTTTTTTTTAAACAGCACGAATGGGAATCAACTATACAACCCGCTTTCGACTTTACAATTACAGATACTGCAGCCTTGTATAATATTTATATTGCAGTAAGGCATGAAGATGCATATCGATACAATAATTTGTGGCTAGAAATTACAACACAATCGCCGGGTGATACGGCTAAAACCCAAAGCCTCAATCTGCTATTAGCAGATAATAAAAAAGGATGGCTAGGCGTAGGTATGGATGATATTTTTGATCATCGAATAAGAATTACCAAGACTCCACAAAAATTGAAAGCCGGTAAATATACTTTCAAGCTCAAACAAATTATGCGCGAAGATCCATTACCTGCTATCCTGAACACGGGTGTTCGTATAGAAAAAGTAGTGTCATGAACAGGGTTAAAAATCCGAAACTTGCTTTTGTTACCATTGTTTATTGGGTATTATTAACGTATATGATTGCAGCGCTGGTATGGTGGTATATTGCCCTGGAAAAGCAAAATTCAGCGATTACCAATATCAGGCTGAATGAATTGATTAAAGACGATCCTAAATATTACTCAAAAGTACTAGCTATTGAAGAGGCCAAAAAGCGTAAAACCGCCCAGTATGTGGGAGAGGGTGTTACCTTTTTAGCATTGATTATCATAGGTGCCGTATTTGTTTTTAGAGCTACCCGCAAACAGTTGAAAGTATCGCAACAGCAGCAGAATTTTATGATGGCTGTTACACATGAGCTTAAAACACCTATTGCTATTACACAACTCAATTTAGAGACGCTTCAAAAAAGAAAATTAGAAGAAGATAAGCAGCAGAAACTTATCAGTAATACTTTACATGAGGCCAGGCGATTGAATAGTTTGTGTAATAATATTCTATTTACTTCTCAGCTCGATTCCGGTGGGTACCAACTTACACCACAACAAGTTGATCTTACAGAGCTTACCGAAACCACCATCGATGAATATAAAAATCGATTCCCCGATAGGGTGTTGGAAGATGATATAGAACAATGCTTACAAATTAGTGGTGATCCTTTTTTACTACAAATGCTACTGAATAACCTTATCGATAATGCGCTGAAATATACGTTCAAAGAATCTGCAATTAGTGTTTTGTTATTTCAAAAGAATCGGGAAATTATATTACAAGTAAAAGATAATGGGGCCGGCGTTCCCGACTCAGAGAAAAAAATGATTTTTGGTAAATTTTATAGAAGTGGTAATGAAAATACGAGGCAGGCACAGGGTACGGGCTTAGGATTATACCTATGT
>JAIEQT010000595.1 GCA_019747455.1 Chitinophagaceae bacterium
GAATTTATTCATAAATTGGGGTGGGGTTAAGTGACAATAAAAGCGCGAACGGGTGACAAAGCCGTCGCCGCGTTACAGCCAAAGGTGCAACGCTTGAATACTATCTATTGCCCAAGGTATTTAAAGAGGAAGTCTGCAAAGGCTATGACCATCGCACAGTAGCGGCAAAGCTTGCTGAGCTGGGAGTATTTGAGACAGACAAGCAAGGTAAAACCAGTGTTGTAGAGCGATTTGCAGGAACGCCCAGCCGATACTACAAAATATCCAGTGACAAGCTAGGAGCCTTGCAAATCTAAGCGAAGCGGTGAGCAGCGGCGCGGCTTGTGGTGGCTGGGGTGAGTTGCCATTCGCGCCACATTTTAGGGTTTTTAGTAAAAAAATACCAATAAACTAGGCTGATGTGACTAATAATGCATTGAAAATAGTTGGTTAAGTTTTGATTATTCAAAATTTTAGGTAAGTGTTACACCTGTTACACCTGATAAACGCTTGTTACACCTTGAAGGTGTAACGCGCAAAGCCTTATGGATAAAGGCTTTTGAGCCGATTGACTACCTCTGTTACACCGTTACACCGAAAAATGAAGACATCCAACACAGAGAACGCACTCTTTCACTGTGCTTTTCTGGTGTTGTTTTGATCGTCATATTTCATGAGGGTTTGCCAAGTAAAAGCCTTGTCAAGCTGCACTAGCCATAGCCCCCCCATTAAGGTACTTCCAGCCATTCCGAAATCAAGGGTGATTCGAACCCCGTCAAAATGCTAGTGGGTGAGTAGACTATTTCCTGACAGTTGGCCTGTCACTACCCGACATTGTTAGGTTCTTCCTAGCGTTTTGGCGTACATGGGTAATTCGCGCACGTGCTGCAAGTCGCTACAATAATTTTTCTGGGTGGTCACTTGGGTGGTCAGTGGTCACTAGAAGTTAAGCATGGGGGCGGCTATTATTCTTTGGCACTTTCGAGGGTAAGACCGCTGTCTAGTAGTCGTTTGCAAACCCGCGAAATTGATAGGGGGAGGGAGGGTATAGTAAAAGTTCACGCGTTTTCAGAAAAAGACCGTGGTCTAAGTCAAATTTTCGTGTGCGCGATATTCGAGGAGGGGGGTAAAAAGTCAGTTCATTGCAACTAGGAAACCGAACGTTTAACCGTAGATTTATAGAAATCGAAAACTACCCCCTAGGGGTTAACTTCCATGCATAGTTAGTTTAGTAATTGCATTGAATTATTTCCTTGATGTAATTGGAAAATGCTAGAATATAAAGAGATTTTTATGACTTTTTTCATGTAAATATGATACTGGTTTGTATTTGTAGTATTTCTATGAAAAGCGCAGCAAAAAGAAAGTTTATTTAACTTTGAAGAATTGCTATATGACATGTTTGTTTTTATCGGACTGGCTGTTTTTGATGTCATGTAAAGCCTATTTTTTCAACAACAAGCTATGAGGAAAATATGAAATCGCGAGAGTTGCTCACCACACCCGTTCTTATTGTATCGAACTACAAAATCACGCCTGTTTCAGGGGGGAAGTTCCTGCATACATTTTCCCCTGAGACGACTGGTACCATTTATCAGTTCATTGCCAATCAAGAGCCACTCTTGGATGCAGGACAACGGTATAACATTGGTTTTGAAGTTCGAGACGGTTGCAACTGGGTCGATATGTCGGCAACAACAAAGGCCGACTTAGTCGACAAGAATTCAAGTTTCTACGTGGCAAAAGCACTTGGTGAGCAGTGCCGTGATGTTGAAACTCAGAAATCAGTTCAACGTGTGGTTCATTCAGCTAAAGATGGATGCTACCTCGGAAAGAAATATGCTTGGCGAATTTATGGCATGGCCATTGCTCGCGAGGCTTTTGACGCGTACCTCATAGATATTCGACATCCGTCAGTGCCGTGTTATACCGAAGGCAGTCCGTCAATAGCGTACAAAGAGGACGGTCTTGCAGATGCAATGGAGGCCTTGTGTCAATCTGCTGTACACATTGATGGGAATCGCTTCAAATCGTCATTGATGCCATCGAAAAGTTGGTTTCAAATCAAGGGTATCTCCGCCATTACCGACAAAAAATAAGGCTAAATGAGTTAAGAAAGCATACAGCATCGGTGTAACGTTTTATCCAAGGCTACCGCCAGTCACAAAAAGTAGTCAACATTCTATTTAGACAGGTGCGGTAACTTCGCAACAGCAGGTCAACTTACGAGATAGGCTCGCCAAATGGGCTGGAATTTGTTAAATGCTAGAATTCGATGATCTAAAAAGCAACGGTTTTGCAACCTTTAGCGATATTTGTTCAATAAATGACTTAATTGGTTTAGCAAAATCTATCGGCAAAATTCGGCTACACCCTAACGGTGAAGAAGTGGCGAGATTGAAATCTAGTGATGGCACAAACTCTCTTACAGGCACTTTTAGCAATGTTTTTGGTTTGGCAGCATTTCCTTTCCACACCGACACTGCTTTTTGGGAATTACCTGCTAGATATGTTGTTATGGGTATGTTTGAAAATAGTAAATGCACAACGAATTACATTTCGGTGAGCGATATTGATAAATCTATTTCTGGTGAACTAATTAACAAGGCTGAGAAAGCCATCTATCTAGTTAAAACCTTTGAGGGTAGCAAATACACGATTCCAGTATTTAGAAATAATGGGGTTTTGGGGTTTCGATTCGATCCCAATATCATGACTCCGGTAGGAGGAATGAAGAACTTCACACCGGCACTGCAGCCTTTGTAGAATATAAACATCAAAAGTGGATTGGGGGCTTTTACAAGTGCTGCAAAGTATTGGCTGAAGCTCAGGGTGAAAGTTTAACTAGTCTTTTAGGTGATGATGAGGCTAAATTGGCTGAGAAGGTAATTGAAGAAATAAACCTTGAAGTTACGGGTAAAGTTAAAAGCAAAATTGCCGCTTTTCAAAAGGTTTTCAGTGAAAAGGATGAACCTGAGCAGGCTCGCCGGAAGCGGGAGTCGGTGTTGCTGGCTGAACAGCTCTGTCATCAAGAACATCATAGGGTCGAATGTCCCGCTTGTAAGTCGGTAGCAACAGTTCAAGGGGATAAATACGGGCGTGAACAAATTGAAAATACAGGTGATGAGATTATTGTTCGGCAATCCGTAATTCCAACAAAGTTCTCCTGTAAAGCTTGTGATCTAACTTTGAGTGGTTACAGTGAGTTGATTGTGGCAAATATCGCAGATCATTTTACAAATCGTGTGCACTATACGCCCGAAGAATTCTATGAATTGGTAGATCCAAATGACAGGGAGGTTATGGATTCGTACGCAGAAGATAACGGTTATTATAATTTTAGCAATGATTAAGGGTTCTAATCATTTATTAACTTATAAGAAATTTTTGTGTGCGGAGGTATTTGTTGGTAGTTATTTGGATGACTGATAAGCCTAAAAGCTACTTTAAATATTTATTCAAAACCAGTATGATCGCGGCGCGGGTTTTTTTGAATGGTGCGAGGAAACTACGGAATCGAGTTAAAAATACAATAAATCAGGGGCAGCATTCAGTTTTGACGGTATCAGTGACGGTACTTGTGTTTTGTTGAAATGCAATGTCATTGATTTGTAAGGGTTTTTTAGCTTATTTTGATTCCGGCCTCGGCACCATTTTATAAAGTAGTAAGTTTTTCTAAACCCGCCCTTCATCTGAAGGGCGGGTTTTTTTATTGCTGTTAAACTGGTGTTTTTATGTCCGGGGCCTGAAATGGAAGTGACCAAAGTTATTGAATT
>JAIEQT010000614.1 GCA_019747455.1 Chitinophagaceae bacterium
AGTACAAGTGGCATAAACCATCACGATATCTATAATTATATCGTGTATGGTATTGTTTTTTTATTGCTTTTTTTACCCAGAAAAAAGCAACAGCAACATTAATGCTTTGATTTTTTTCTTCGATATCTGCCTGCTGCAAATAAAGCCCCGCCGGCTACTAAAAATCCTACGCCACCATCAATAGGTATCACCGCATCAGGTGGAGGGCTTCCAAATCCACCGCCACTACCCGGACCACCGGGATCATCGGTAGTGCGAACGGTACCACTACTTTGCAAAAAAGGATTGTTGGTTGGATCCGGATCCACGGAAATGATTGCTGTATCTCTTCTCATGATGGCAGTATCCAAACCTGGCATAGCGGGTGTTGTTCCTCCGAATTGTGCGTTTGTATATATGCCACACAGTATTGAAACAAGAAGGAAAAATAAAGTATGATTACGCGTATGCCTCATTTAAAAATTATTAATTGCCGACCAGTATAGTTCCGGTAAAACGTTTTTTTGTTTCCATATTAATTAATACCGCTTTATAGGTACCGGAACTTAACGGTTTGGTAAAACTAATTTGCTGGGTGCTAGAGGCTCCTATATGCTGAATTAGCTTTGTCATTACTATATTTCCTTTTATATCCAACAGTGTGAACTGATAATTAGCCGGATTAAGTTTATTAAACTGAATATTAACTCTATTATTAGTTACGGGATTTGGGTAAAAGGAGATTGTTTTAATACTGTCTTCATTTTCCAGTAATACTAAATTGCTATTCCAAAAACCGGCATCGCTTCTATAAGTTTTAATTCTGTAGTAATTTTTAGGTAAGTTAGCTGCGCTATCAATATAGCTATATTGACTTGTGGCGGAATCTTTGTAGATCCTTTTTAGAACTGTAAATTCAACGCCATTACTTGATTTTTCTATATCATAAAAAAGTTGGTCATTATTGGCACTCGTTGATATATTCCAGTTTAGAGCGGCAATATTGGCTGTAAGTGAGCCTTTGAGTTCAGTGGAATTGATATTATTTCCAACGGGGTAGGGCTGTTTAAAAATTACAGCGAATCTATTGAAGAAAGAATTTGAATCGCTGTTGTTAATAGTAAAGGATTGCTTTAGTGTATCAATATCATTTCGGATAAACAATTCTTTTTGCAAAAAGCGGTCGCGTAAAAAGGCAAGGTTGCCATTAGGGTTAAAGGCAGAAGGGATAAGATTAAGGGTATAATTCTCATTATTGACCATTTGCCATAAACGCAAATTAATCGTATCCACGGCTACTGCGGGTTTACGGCTCTCGATGCTCAGAAGTGTAGTGCCGTTAGTATTATTTACGATCGCGAGGTTTTCACCCCCATTGGTAATTTTTCCCGCATCTTCATTTGTACTTACAGTATTAGAATTGTTAGCGCCAAATAATAGTGTAGATCCATCAAATACAACCTGTCCTCTTCCTTCAACAAATCTTTGTAAAACAAAACCAAGTTTGTTCAGTGGGCTATTGGTTGTAGTATTAAATACACTAACCGCGCTTGAGGCGATGTCTTTATTACTTTCGGTAATTTTAAGAGACGGACTAGTGCTGTTATTATTACGGATAAAAATCGCTTGTCCGGGTTGTATAAAATTATTTGTATTGCCAACACCATTGCTAGCTCCTGTTTCAGAGCCGGATCCGCCTGTACGTAACCAAGTAGCGTAAACGCCACTAACACCTAAAGTAGGATCGAAATACCAATAAGTGCTTTGAATATTATTAGTGCCGGTATTATCGAGTATCTTGCCCCAGCTAATCGGTGCCCAATAGGGGTTTGCAATTAAGCTGAAGCCTGTTGCGCTACTGCTGTTCAAGGCATAGGAGGAACTATAGACTCCGTTAGAGACTCCGGATGTTGAGTATGTAACGTCCCCGTATATCAGTTGTCCGGTTGTTCTTAAAACGGTAGATGAATTCATGGTGGTGGGTGTGGGTACCTGCCATAAGTCTACCGTTCTATCACCTCTTATAAGTATCCGATATCCTCTATAGGGGTCGAGGCGAGTGGTTTTAGTATTTGTGATCGAAGGATATGTGGTTCCATTGTAGGTATACATAGAAACATTTCCTTGTTGTGTTTTATCCAAGCCTGTTGTAGGATCTACTCCTGCTGAACCGGCAAGCCCGGTTATATGCGTGCCTAATCCGGTTGTAGTAGCGCCAGCCTCTTGCCAATTGTCGAAAATATAATTACTAAACGTGTAGATGCCTGAGCCGAGATCCTTGAAGCTTCTATAGCCTTGAGAGAGGAATCTTTCGGATCTGATACCCCCAACAGAACTATAATTAATACTGGCGCCTGATCCAACGGTTGCAACCCTGGCAGTGCTAGAGATGGAGGTAGATCTTAATGCCAATGTATTATTATTGGTGGCGAGAACGCCATTAGTAAGGGTTAGGGTATTGATGATATCTATATTACTCAACAATGTGGCACCGCCGCCACCTGTTCTGTTTAAAGTAAGCGATTGGAGTTGATTATTAGTACCGGATTGACTAAAGTTTAGATTTGTAGTACTTCCAATGCTTCCTCCAACGGTAAGTTTAGAAGTGGCTGAACCAATGAGTTTACCATTAGATAAATCGGTAGTGCCGTTTAATGTTAGCGTATTGCCGTTGATGGCTAAGAAACCTGATGCATTTGTTATCGAAAGAATTCCATTTATAGTGAGATCAGTAGTAAGGCTCTTGGTTCCTGTTCCGCTAATTGTTAGGTTATTATAAGTTAGATTGGGGATATTGGCCGATCCATTACCACTATATTCAATGGTTGAGCCGGTAAGGGTGTAAGTACCGGATCCGGGCGTAAAAGTACCACTAATAGTTACGGTTGCGCCACTGCTGATAGTTCTATTTCCTCCAGTTGCATTGAGAGTACTGTAGGTGCCCGGTTGAATACGTTGTGCTCCTGTACCATCGTAATTAACTTGAAAGTTCCAGGTGATACTTGAGGGTAAACTTGCGGTAGAAGTACTTGCTGTTCTGAGTAGACCAGATCCTGCAGTGGTCAAATTCCCTCCGTCAAATAAATAACTTGTTATACCGGTATTTGAAAATCGCAAGGTAGCTCCACTATTTATGGTTAATACATTTGCAACGTACAGAATAGTGCTGCTAAAGGTGACAGTTGCGCTATTAGTTACCGTAAAGTTTGAAAATACTGCTCCGGCACCATTAGTACGTGTTCCAGTTGTATATATTTCGAAATTAGAACCAGTAATAAAATTCAAATTTGTAGCAGTAAGAATAGTTGTATTAATATTCGTGGAGAGTGAATGACGGTAAGTGCCATTGTTCTGAATTTCGAAAGTGGTACCTGTAGTGCTGGTACCTGAAAAATTGATAGCATGTGACGCGGTAAGTAGTCCGCCTGTGGCTATTCTCAGCACGCCTCCATTATCAATACCTGCATCATCTATATTCCAAGCTCCACTTGTAGTAAGTGAGCTTCCATTTCTTACAATAAAGACGTCGCCGCTGATAAAATCAGCCGGATTGGTTCCGCTACCATCTGTGTTAGTACCCCAGGTGGAAACGCTATTAGCGTTACCGGAGGCTTTTGAGTAATATGTGGTTTGTGCAAAATTATCTACCTTACCCCATAGCATGAATACACAGACTGTTAAAAACTTAATGCTATTTTTTAAAAAAAACTTCATTTTTTTGATAAGGCTAGTATGTTCATTTGGCGTAAATCCAATAATAGATACCAAAACGCTACGTGTTGCTGCAAAATTACGTTCAAATATACCAAAAGGATTGCTGGGCAGCT
>JAIEQT010000045.1 GCA_019747455.1 Chitinophagaceae bacterium
CGAATGAGAAATCGAGTTGACTGTATGGTAACTGCCATGAATCTAACCCTGAGTAAAGTGATACCTGTACGATTCTTTCGCCCGTATATACATAAGCCAACTGAATATCTAACCCTAACTTAGGATCCTTGAATAAGAGAGAAAGATTACCAATATGTTTTGCCTGACCTTGCATCGGCCTTGTTTCAGCAACAATTTTGGTATCTGTTCTTCCGGTATTTGAATTGTAAAAGAAATAATTTCTATCCGTCGTTATTTTAGATTGAGTAAATGTGTAGTTAGCATTTATACCAATTTTTCCAAAGTACTTGGTAACTACAGCTTCAATACCATAATTACGGGCTTGCCCAAAATTTAAGGGGGTTAAGTATAATGAACCCGGAGAAGAATTACCTCCTGTACTTAAGGTTCTGATAAAACCGGTTTCGATAGGGTTATAAATATCTTTATAGAAAGCACCGATTAATATTTGATCGGCACCATTTGGAAATAATTCATATCGTAAATCATAGCTATCTGCCGTAGTATGTTTCAAATAAGGATTTCCCTGTTCTGTATAATCTTCGAGCTGAATAGGATTGGGTGTAATTTCAAAGAAACCCGGGCGCACCAAACTTCTAAAATAAGAAGTCCTGATATTTTGCTTATCCGTTAGCTGGTATTTTATATGCAAGCTTGGTAAAATATCTGTGTAATAGATATTTCCCGAACGGCCATCAATGGTTTTAGGAAGTGCCGTAGTGTATATCTGATCTGTACGCTCAACCCTTACTCCACCAAGTACTTGCAATTGAGCAATAGGATTTATTTTGAACTGTACATATCCTGCTGAGATATTCTCTGTGATACCGTAATTATTACCGCTACCGGGTTCGCCAATACCGGCACCGGCAGGATTAAATTGATATTTAGCATCATAAATATTAGTGTACAACTGGGTACTGCCTACGGTAGACAAATTATACCTGTTATAGTATTTATTCCGCTCTTTATGACGGTACAGGCCCCCAATACTAAAAGTGGCTTTTCTATTAAAAACAGAAGGGCTGTAATTAAAATTCAAGTAACCACTAATATCCTGATCTTCATTATGCCACCATCTTCTCGTCATGCTTTTTAAAACATATACTGTTGGTTGCACGTTGATGCTGTTATCTACCTGATACTCCGATTCATCGGGCACCAGTTGTTTGGCAATAGAATAAACGGCACTCCAATTAACTGCCCATAATTTGTTCAATTGATGATCTCCCTGTAAGGTACTGTTATAAATACTTTGAATTTGCCAGCGACTACGATATAATTCAGACACATTACCTCTATTCGTTAGCACATTAGAATCGATGGAATAACGTGCTTGAAAATCATCCATGTGTACATATAAATTAAACAATGAAATTTTATTTCGGTCATTGATGATATAATCAATTTTATTATTAACACCAAGCCTTCTTTGTTGCGTAGAATATTGTCTTATATAGGAGTCGCTAAAAAGCGGGTAATTATCTACAAGTGTTCCATTTACATTAGGCAAATAAGTAGGCTGGGCATATTGCTGATTAAATACCTGATCCGAACCACGGTACATATTTTGAAAACTTAACCCGAGTAGTACACCCAATTTTTTCTTTAGAAATCGATCCCCTGCAGTAAAACCAAACTGCGTATTTGCTGTATTTGTTAACGGGCGTAAGCGTGCATTCAGACGAGAGAAATCGGCATCAGTAGCTACATAACCGGATCCGTTTCTTTCTGAAGGATCTAACTTATTAGCTGCATTTTGATTGAAGGTTAAGAATGGCCGATCGTTAAAAAGTGTATTTACACCCAAGGCAAAAAAACCATTGATAATTCTTTTTGCAGGAGCCGACTTCATAACCATATTCATGGTGCCGCCAATAGCATCGGCTTCCATGGAAGGTGTTAGCGATTTAATTACCTCCAAGCGTTCTAATAAATCGCTGGGGAATAGATCCATCGGCACGTACCGAAAGCGATCGTCGGGGCTTGGAATTTTAACGCCATTCACCAATGTGCTATTATAGCGTTGATCCATTCCGCGAATGATAGCATATCTGCCTTCACCACTGCTGCTTCGCTCTACGGTAACGCCACTCATTCTTTGTAAAGCATTGGCAACAGTTACGTCGGGAGATATTTCAATAGCACGTTGAGATAATACATTTTTTACTGTTTCCGCATTTTTTTCAATCCCCCTTGCCGCTTTATCTGTTTCTTTTGCTGATGCTGATACTTTCACCTCATTTAATGCGGTGGTTTCTTCAAAAAGTGTGATATCGCGTATGGTTACTCCATTATTGAGAATAATTTTTTCCTTACTTTTTGTATAACCTATATGCTTTACTTCAATTTCATAAGTTCCGGCGGGCACATTTTTAAAGTTGAAAATGCCATCTAAACTTACAGCTATGACCCATTTTTTATCTGTTTTCTCATTTTCAATCTTCACTACGGCACCTGCTAATGGTTCGCCTGTTTTCTGATCTACTATTCTTCCTTTTAAAGATTGGGCTTGCAAATAAGTTACGAATAAAAAAAGACTTACTAGTAAAACACTTTTACGCACAATAATTTTCATATTATTAGTTTGGTGGTGCAAAAGAACAAGCCGAATATTACCAAATCATGTATTTTGAATTATCAATATGTTTTTTTTAAAAAAATTAATCATTTAGTAATTATCTGATAATATCTATAACTACGAAATGGTCGGATTCTTGTTAGAGCGGCTGAAATAGTATCTTTGCAAAAAATTGCTATGCCTTACGCTACTTTACTAACAACACTGGAGGATGGAATCTTAACTGTTACGGTTAATCGCCCGGATAAATTAAATGCACTAAATCAGCAGGTAATGACCGACCTGAATAGTTTGATGGACGAGGTTGCAGGTAATAACGATATTAAATCGGTGATCCTTACAGGAGCCGGGGAAAAAGCGTTTGTAGCGGGTGCCGATATTAGTGAGTTTGCGGGAGCCGATGCAGAGCAAGGTAAGGCATTAGCAAAAAGGGGACAAGATATTTTCTTTAGGATCGAAAGGAGCAATAAGCCTATTGTAGCTGCCGTAAATGGATTCGCTTTGGGCGGTGGCTGTGAATTAGCTATGAGTTGCCATTTTAGAGTAGCATCTACAAACGCCAAATTCGGACAGCCGGAAGTGAATCTGGGATTGATACCCGGTTATGGCGGCACACAGCGCCTGGTGCAGCTAATTGGAAAAGGGAGAGCTATGGAGTTATTAATGAGTGCCGGTATGGTAGACGCTAACACGGCCTTACAATATGGATTGGTAAATTATGTGGTACCACAAGAGGAGCTGCTTACGAAAACAAAAGCTATACTCGCTACCATTAATAGTAAGGCCCCACTGGCAGTAGCGGGTTGTATTAAAGCAGCTAATGCAGTATTTGATGAATCACAAGATGGCTATACTGTTGAGATAAATGAATTTGGTAATTGTTTTATTACCGAGGATATGAAAGAAGGAACAACGGCCTTTTTGGAAAAAAGAAAAGCTGTTTTTACAGGAAAATAATTAACGATTAAAAACTATATATGGAATTCAGAATTGAAAAAGACACGATGGGTGAAGTGAGTGTACCGGCACATGTATATTGGGGTGCCCAAACACAACGCAGTATTGAGAATTTCAAGATTGCGCAAGACACGAATAAAATGCCTAAAGAAATTATAGAAGCTTTTGCTTATTTAAAAAAAGCAGCTGCACTAACCAATTTAGATGCCGGTGTTTTAGCCTCCGAAAAAGCGGAACTGATTGCCACT